>JAADEA010000169.1 GCA_013153675.1 Campylobacterota bacterium | reverse complement strand
CATTTTTTCATATATTTGAGACTTTTTAAGGAAATAAGAAATGATTAAGGTATAATCTTTTTATGAGAAATAGTAGGTTTATTAAAATAGAGGAAAAAAAGAGTTTTATTGTTATAAAAGGATATGGTAAATGGATTAGTTCTAATTTAGATAAAATAGAAAAAGAATTATTAGATATTAATTGTAAAAAAGATATAAAAATAGACTTAAATCAATTAACTCAAATAGATAGTAATGGGGTTTTGCTATTAATATATTTTAAAAATAGATGTAAAAAAGAAGTAGAAATAACTGGATTAAATAAGAAGGCAAAAAGATTATATAAATTAGTAGAGGCTCATTATATATCAAAGCCTTTGCCACAAAGGAGAGAAAATCTCTTATATAGAATAGGAAAGAGAGCTATTGAGTTAATTGATCTTTATAGATCCTTTTTTAATTTTATTGGAGAGTTTTTTATAAAAGCTCTACTTTTATTTAGAAGTTTAAAAAACTTTAGATTTAAAGAGCTAATATATCATATTGAACATTCAGCAATTGAAGCATTACCAATTATTGCTTTAACCGCTATTTTAGTAGGATTAGTGATTGCCTATCAAACTATTGTTCAATTAAAAAAGTTTGGAGCAGATATATATGCAATTGATGCATTAGCTATCTCTATTACAAGAGAGCTTGGTCCTATGCTTACTGCAATTGTTGTAGCAGGAAGGAGTGCTTCTTCATATACAGCAGAGATTGGAGCTATGAAAATTACAGAAGAGATTAATGCTATGAAGACAATGGGATTTGATCCTTTCTATTTTTTGGTCTTTCCAAGGGTATTTGCTCTAATTATAGCTATGCCTCTATTAATATTTTTTTCAGATATAATTGGTATTTTAGGAGGAATGATAGCTCTAAAATATAGTGCTAATATCTCTTATCATATATTTATAGAGAGGTTAAAGGAGGTTTTAGATATTAAGCATTATATTTTAGGTATGCTAAAAGGTCCTTTTTTTGCTTTTATAATAGCAATTATTGGTTCATTTCATGGTTTTAGAGTCTCAAGAGATAGTGAAAGTATAGGTATAGAGACAACTGCGAGTGTTGTTCATGCTATATTTTTAGTAATAGCAATTGATGCTCTCTTTTCAATAATATTTACGGAGTTTGGATGGTAAATATAATTGAGGTAGAAAATATAGTTACTAAATTTGGAGATAAAATAATTCATGATGGAGTCTCTTTAAATGTTAGACAAGGTGAAATTTTTGCTATTTTAGGAGAGAGTGGGGCTGGTAAATCTGTCTTATTAAAAGAGATTATAATGCTAATTAAGCCATTTAGTGGAGTAATAAAAATTTTTGGAAAAGATATATATACCCTATCTTATAAAGAGTTGCAAGAGTTAAGAAAAAGCTGGGGAGTTTTATTTCAATTTGGAGCACTATTTACCTCTTTGAGTGTAAAAGAAAATATAGAGCTTCCCCTAAAAGAGTATACTAATTTATCAAAATCTCTAAGAGAGATGATTGTAGCAAATAAACTTGATATGGTTGGGCTTAATATAGATGTAGCCTCTTTATATCCAAGTGAACTTAGTGGAGGAATGATAAAGAGAGTGGCTTTGGCAAGAGCATTAGTAATGAATCCAAAGATTTTATTTTTAGATGAGCCAACTTCTGGTTTAGATCCAATTGGAGCAAGAGCTTTTGATAGATTAATTGTAGAATTGAAAGAGACATTGGATTTAACAGTAGTAATGATTACACATGATTTAGATTCTATCTTTACAATTGTTGATAGAATGGCACTATTAGCTCAAAAAAAGGTAATAGCTCAAGGAAGCTTAAGAGAGATTTTAGCAATAGAGCATCCATTTATTGAAAAGTTCTTTAAAAATGAATATACTAAAAAGAGATTTAATATTGAGGTTTAGATGTATAGTAGAATAAATTATACAATAGTTGGATTTTTTGTTGTTTTATTTGCAATAGGATCTGTATATTTTGCTTTTTGGTTAGCAAAGGGAGATTTTAATAAAGAGTATGATTATTATAAAATATATTTTAGTGAATCTGTTAATGGATTAAATATAGATTCTGATGTTAAATTAAATGGAGTTAGTGTAGGAAAAGTATTAGATATTTCAATTGATAAAAAAGAATTTAACAAAATAGTAGTAAAAATTGGAGTAAGAAAAGGAACGCCAATTACAACTGATATGAGGGCAGTTCTTAAATTTCAAGGAGTAACGGGTTTATCATATATAGATATTGAAGGAGGTAAGAGTAGAGTATTATTAAAAAGTATATCAAAATCAAAGGTGCCAGTTATAAAGTCAAAATTATCAATTGGTGCAAGATTAACTCAAGATATACCAAGACTTTTAGAAAAAAGTGAAAATATTATTAATAGTTTAGCTACTCTTTTATCTTCAAAAAATATCTCTACTATTGAGGATACTCTAAATAATATAGATAGCTTTACTAAAAAGCTTCAAGATTTTGATAGATGGCTAAAAGAGCTAAAAATAAAATTTTCTTCTTTAATAAAAGAGGGCAATAATACTTTAAGTTCTATTGAAAAGTTAAGTAATAATTCAAATGATTTAGTCTTATCTTTAAAAAGAGATATTCCAAAAATATTAAAAAGAGGTAATAGTGCTATTAAAAATTTTAATATAGTGTTAAAAAGTTTAAATCGCTCTATTAAAAAGAGTAATAGAAATTTAAATATTACTCTAAGGGCAGTTAAGATAGATTTAGATGAATTGAGTGCAAGATATAAAGAGTTAGCAGATGATTTAAGAGATCTTTTATCAAATCCATCTAAACTCCTATTGGAAAGAGAGAAGCTACCAAAAGGACCTGGAGAATGAAAATTGTTTTAATAATATTAATAGGATTGTTTTATGGATGTGGTCTAAAGGTTAGGGATATTAATAGCTATACAATAGATAGCTCTTTGGAAGTTAAAAATATTAAGAAATACCAAAATAAGATTTTAAGGGTTGCCTATCCTAAAAGTATAGATGGGAAGATAACTCAAAGAATATATTTTAAAAGAGGAGATATAAAAAGTTATTATCAAAATAGCAGATTTAGTGAACCTCTTAATAGAATGATCTTAAAGGATGTGATTTTTACTTTAAAAAGAGCTCATATATTTAAAGATGTTATAGATTATGCCTCTTTGGCTAAAGAAGATTTAACTTTAGAGATAGTAATAGATAGATTTATTCACGATTTAGATGGAGGTTCATGGGCTATTGTAGAGCTTGAAGCAAGAGTTATTGATAGTAATGGCAAATTAGTAAAATCTAAAACTTTTTTCTATAAAATAGCAACTCCAAGTGTAGATGCAAAGGGATTTATTAAAGCTGCTAAAAAGGCTTTAAGAAGATTTAATCAAGATCTAATTAGGTGGATTTAGATGGAAAATAATAAAACTCTAATTTTTAATAGTTCAAATAATCTTATAGATACAAAAGATGATTTTTGGCTCTCTATATTATTTAAAGCAGGCAGTGGATTTGTAATTGGTTTTGGGGTTGGATATTTTTTAAAAAAGAGTCTAAAGATCTCTCTTTTTTTATTAGGAGGAGTGGCAATAGTATTGTTTATTTTAGATTTTAATGGGATAATTAAATTAAATTTAGAGAGTTTTACTCATCAAGTAGATTCATTTATTCTATCTTTTAAAAATCTTTTTTTGTTTTTAAAAGATAAAATGAAAGATGTAGAGATAGCTGGTGGAGGAGGAGCTTTGGTTGGTTTCTTTTTAGGATTAAAGGTAGGATAGGAGGCTTTATGGGAAAATATGCACCACTTTTTATTATATTGCTTTTTATTTTAGCTACTATTTTTATTATTTGGGGAATGGATAGTGCACTGGAGTTGGCACATCCAAAAAAATAGCTATTTTAGTTCTTTTAAAATATTTTTTACCTCTAAAAGAGGGTTTTTTGATTTATAAATTGGTCTACCAACTACTATAAAATCTACTAAATTATCTTTTGCCTCTTTTATTGTAGCTACTCTTTTTTGATCATCTTTAATATCTTTTGATGGTCTAATACCAGGAGTTAGAGTTAAAAAGTTTTTTGAGGTATTTTCTTTAATTTTTTTACTTTCAAATACGCTACAAACAACTCCATCTAATCCACTTTTATAGGCATCTTTTGCAAATTCTATTGCTTTTGTCTCTATATCTTGATTATATATTCTTTTAAATTCACTATTATCAAATGATGTTAATGCTGTTACAGCTAAAATAATAGGTTTTTTTGAACTTCTATTAGCTATCTCTTTGACTCCCTCCATTGCCCTTATTCCGCTTGAAGCGTGAATATTAAACATATCTACTCCAATATTTATAATCTCTTTTGTAGCATCCATCATTGTATTTGGAATATCATATAGTTTTAGATCTAAAAATATTTTAAACTCACTATTTATCTCTTTTAGTTTATATATTAACTCCTTTCCATCTCTAATAAATGTTCTAAAGCCTACTTTTAACCAAATATTTTTAATATCTTTTAGCTCTTTAGCAAGCTTTAAAATTTCATTTTTTTCTTCTAAATCAAGAGCAATTACAAGTTCCATTTATAAAAACCTTTATATAATTTGATATAATCATATCACTTTTAAAATAAAGGAATAGATATGTTTGGCAGAAAGAGATTGAAAATTTATAATTTACCTCCAGATGAATTAGAAAAACTACAATATGCAATAATTAATACAGAAAAAGGGGTAATTAAAGTTAAGTTATATCCAAAAGATGCCCCAAATACTGTGGCTAATTTTGCCCATTTAGCAAATAGTGGATTTTATGATGGATTAAAATTTCATAGAGTAATTCCTGGTTTTATGGCTCAAGGAGGGTGTCCCTACTCAAAAGATAATCCAATGATGGCGGGAACTGGAGGTCCTGGCTGGGCTATTCCTTGTGAGACAGATAATGGTATTAGACATAAAAGAGGAGCTCTCTCTATGGCTCATGCTGGTAAAGATACAGGAGGAAGCCAATTTTTTATTACCTTTGTAGATACGCCACATTTAGATGGGGTTCATACTGTATTTGGTGGAATTGAAGAAGATGATATTGAGAGTTTTAAAAACTTAGATAGTATTGAACAAAATGATACAATCATATCAATTAGAGTGGTAGAAAAAGCTTAAATTTTTATATTTGAGATAAAGGGGTAATGGAGTAAAGGTATAAAAAAGAGTGTTATATAAGGAAGCAAGGTTTTTAACCTTGCAAAAAGATTGCTCTTTATTTATAACTTTTATTAAAATTAAATTTTTAGTTTTAAAGATTTTATCTAAAATTTTT
>JAADEA010000047.1 GCA_013153675.1 Campylobacterota bacterium | reverse complement strand
TTAAAGAAATGAAAAAGTATTATTTTAAATTATCTTCTCTTTTCTTAGAGTTTCAAATGTAAAATCCTTTCCTATTTTAATAATCTCTTTGGCTCTATAATATTCAAATGTTTTGCATATATTTTTAGGAATATTTACAATTATATCTGGATAATAGCCGCAAAGTCTATATTTTGTAAGAGAATATTGAGCAGTATCAAATGTCATATCTGCAATATCAAAAATATTTAATCGGTTTTGGGGAATAAATTTTGATAACCATTTTAGCATTTTTGATTCATCACTCTTTTTATCAAATATTGGAGAATCTTTATCATATAAATTAATAGCTATTGTTAAATCTGCATCTACAGAGCTTAAAGGAGCAGCTGGGAGAGGATTTAATAATCCACCATCTACTAATAACATCTCTTTATATTTAATGGGAGCAAATATTGCTGGAATTGCACTTGATGCTCTAATTGCAGTTAATAGGTCTCCCTCTTGAAACCAATACTCTTTTGAATTTTTTATATCTGCTGCAACTGCTGTATATTTTATTTTAAGCTCTTCAATTTTTACTTTTCCTATAAGCTCTTCTAATTTTGAATAGACCTTATCACCTTTAAATATAGCAGCAGAACCAAGACCTACATCTAAGAGAGTTAATAGATCTATTACATTAATACTCTCAACCCACTCTCTATACTCTTTTAATTTATTAGCAGCATATAATCCTCCAACTAATGCTCCCATTGATGCACCACTAATTGATGTAATTTCAAAATTAAACTCTTTTAAAATCTCTATTGCTCCAATATGAGCATATCCTCTTGCTCCTCCACTACCTAAAATAAGGGCTACTCTTCTTTTCATAAATTCTCCTTTTGTATAATAAAAAAAATTTTAAAGGAATTTAGTGCCAAAAGATAAACTCTTTTTAAATGATATCCAAAAACAGTTTGAGTTTGATGAGAAAGTAGCAAGTGTTTTTGATGATATGTTAAATAGATCTGTTCCTTTTTATAAGGAGGTTCAAGATCTTATTTCATCTTTAATATCTAAAGAGGCAAAAGAAAATGATAGAGTATTAGATATAGGCTCTTCAACTGCATCTTTTTTATTAAATTTATATATAAAAAGAGATGATTTAGAGTTAATTGGAATTGATAATTCAAAAGCGATGGTTGAGAGAGCAAGGAATAAGGCTTTAGCCTTTGGTGCTAAAATAGAATTAATTTTAGAAGATATCTTTAATTATGATATAAAAGATTTTAATTTTATTGTAGCAAATTATACTTTGCAATTTATTCGACCAATTGATAGAATTGAGCTGATAAAAAAGATATATAATGGATTAAAAAAGGGAGGAGTATTTTATTTTTCAGAAAAGATAATTTTTAATGATAAAAAGCTTGATAAAGAGATTATTGATATCTATTATGAGTATAAAAAAAAGCAAGGATACTCCCAATATGAGATAGCAAAAAAAAGAGAGGCTTTAGAGAATGTTTTAATACCTTTTACTATAAAAGAGAATATAAAATTGTGTGAGCAAAGCGGTTTTAAGAGAGTAGATACTCTATTTCAATGGGCAAATTTTGCAACTTTTAGAGCTATTAAATAGTTAAAAGTTTTTATATTAGTTATGCTTTTTTTATTAAATATAAGATATAATCACTCCAATTTTTTAATAAGGTTTGAAGATGGATTGGAGTCCAAGTAGTTGGAGAAAATTTCCTATAAAGCAACAGCCTACATATGAAGATCAAGAGCTATTAAAGAAGGTAGAAGCAGAGCTTAAATGTTTTCCTCCTTTGATTTTTGCTGGAGAGGCAAGAAATTTAAAGAAAGAGATGGCAAAAGCTGGAAGAGGAGAGGCTTTTATTGTTCAAGGTGGAGATTGTGCCGAGAGCTTTGCTGCATTTAATGCAGATACAATTAAAAATCTTTTTAAACTTATATTGCAAATGGCGGTAGTAATTACATATAGTGCTGGTAAGCCTGTGGTTAAGATTGGAAGAGTTGCTGGACAATTTGCAAAACCAAGAAGTAGTGATTATGAAGAGAGAGATGGAGTAAAGCTTCCAAGTTATAGAGGAGATATTATTAATGATATTGCTTTTACTAAAGAGGCAAGAAAGGCAGATCCTTTACGAATGTTTAGAGCCTATAATCAATCTGCCGCTACTATGAATCTTTTGAGAGCTTTTTCAAGAGGAGGGCTTGCAGATTTAAATGAGGTGCATAGATGGAATTTAGATTTTATTAAAAATCATCCAATTGGCAAAAGATATGAGGAGTTAAGTTGCCAGATTGATAAAACAATGAAGTTTTTAAGAGCAATTGGTATAAATAGTGAAAATACACCTCAACTTAGGCAAACTACTGTATATACCTCCCATGAGGCTCTTTTATTAAATTATGAAGAGGCTTTAACAAGAGTGGATAGTATTACTGGAAAGTGGTATAACACATCTGCACATATGTTATGGATCGGTGATAGAACGAGAGATATAGATGGTGCTCATGTAGAATATTTTAGAGGTATAAATAATCCAATTGGATGTAAAGTTGGTCCTTCTATGAAGCCAGATGAGTTAATTGAGTTAATTGATAAATTAAATCCTTCTAATGAAGAGGGAAGATTAAATTTAATTGTTAGAATGGGAGCAAAAAAGATTGATGAGCTATTTCCTCCTCTTCTTAGAGCAGTAAAAGAGGCTAAGAGAAATGTAGTATGGACAATTGATCCAATGCATGGAAATGTAGAAAAGAGCCCAGATGGAATTAAGACAAGAGATTTTAATAATATATTAAGTGAGGTAAAATCATTTTTTAGAATTCATCAAGAAGAAGGGACAGTAGCTGCGGGAATTCATTTAGAGATGACAGGAGAGGATGTAACAGAGTGCACAGGAAGTATCTCTTGTCCTTTAACAGTAGATGATTTAAATAGTAGATATCATACTCAATGTGATCCAAGGCTAAATGCTAAACAAGCTCTTGAGCTTGCTTTTACTATTAGTGAGATATTTTAAAAGGTATGGGAGAGTTTAAAGAGGAAAAAGAGAAAAATTTTTATAAATTACTCTCATTAATTGATGATAAGGATTTTAAAGAGTGGGCATTAAGAAATAAAAATGCCCTTATTTGTCGTCCAAAAAGTATTAGAGATAGCTATTTAGATGCTTTAGAAGAAGAGGATCTATCTACCTTTAATGTGCCTCTATTTTTTAGAGGAGAAGTCTATTTTGCAAATTTGTCTCCAAATAAAAGTGCTAAGATAAGACCTGTGGTGATTTTACAAAACAACTATCTAAATAGGGCTGTTTATTATCATTTATATCAAAATATTTTAATAGCTCCTCTTACATCAAGAGTATATGGAGGAGATTATAGAGTGTTAATTAAAAAGAGAGATAATCTTATAAAAGATAGTGAAGTGGTATTAAATGCAATAGGGATTATATTAGCTCAAAGAGTGCTTTTTAATAGAGGAGTTGTAACAAAACTTAATAAAGAAGAGTTGCAAGAGATAAAAGAGAAGTTAAATAATTTATTATCCTAAAACTAAATTATTTAATTTCTACTTCGAAATATCCACATTTAGTACTATTTGCCTCTATGGTTCCAAAATCTATTTTTACTGGATTTTCTCCCTCTTTACTTCCATTACTTCCATTAGAAGAGGTATTAGTTGGATTTTGGCAGTTACATTTATCTTCTGAAATAAGAGGGGCAGTAATTGTGCTTTCGTCAAAATAGTCACTTAGTTGATCGGTTACAACTACATCTTGAGCATCTCCATTACCTCTATTATTTACCTCAATTGCATATCTAATTTTAGCTCCTGGGATTCTTTTTGGAGTATTAGCATTATTAACAGGATCACTAATTACACATGAGCTTTTGGTAATATTTAAATCTGGAATATCTATAACAAAACTAAATAGCTCTTTATCTTTAAATTCTATATTATCTATATGCCATTTTCCATTTCCATCATTTTTCATAGGTAAAGGAGTTGCTTTAGATAGATCATCTCCATGGACAAAGTATAAGGTGCCTTGAAAATCATCTATATCAAAATCGCTATCATCTACATCTACTTCTATGCTAATGCTATTTGGAGTACCACTTTTTTCTATCTTCCATTTTCTATCTAATATTTTTCCGCCTCTTGGAGCTCCATCACTTTCCCATGAACTATTACCATTATTGTTTGACCAAATAATAAAAGATCCACTACTACCTAATAAGGGGCGGTTTGATGGATTAGGAGAGCTAAAATCGCTATTTGTAGCCATTGTAATAATAGCATCTTTATTTATTGATTTTGAGATTCTCTGATCTAAATTTGAGCAATCATCTCCTATATCAAGACCAACTCCTGCAATATCATTTCCATAATCACTATTATCTGAACTTGACCATATTATATTATTATGGCAATCTCTATAATCTTTAGGCTGTTTTAAGGTGATGCCATATTTAAGTGCTAAATATGATTCTACCCTTTCTCTTTGATTATCACTTAATGCTTGGCTAAAGACTATAGTTTCAGTTATATATCCATGCCATGGATAATCTCCATTTTCTCTCTCTGTGGCTCCTTTTCCTATACGAAAAGGTCTTGCACTATTTGGGCTAAATGCTACATTATCTTTTGAGCCGATTTGGCTTCCTTGATAATATATTACTTTATCAATAGAGCTATTTGCTGTATGGGTAGAAGATTTTGTAGTAAGTATCTCATAATTTCTGCTTGGGCGAGTAGATGTATCAAGTTGTCTCCAACTATTTGTCAAAACTCCAGTCCAATAAGAGTATGTTCCTCCATTTTCAAGATATAAAATATGTCCAGCAGTTGTTCGGCGAGTTGGGGGATCATCTCTTGTTGTCCAAGGAGATCTATATCCAGAGCCTCCATCAGATAGTACTACTGTAAATACAGTTAGATTTTCTCCATTTAACTCTTCATGGTAATCTACATCTAAAAAGTGGTCACTAAAATATATTGCTGGATTAAAGTTTGCAATATTCTCTTCCCAAGTTGGTTGATAGGTGCTATTATTTTGTATAGCATCCCATCCATTTCCAGATTGATCGCTCCATTTTGAAACTTTTGAATTAGATACTCCTTTATCTGCTCTTAGCCATAGCTCTACTTTATCTACTCCCCCTGGTTTTGCACTATAAAGGAGTGAAACTTTTATAAAAATAAAAAGTATAAACCACCCTTTTTTCAATAATTAATTCCTTAGATTGATTTTGTAGATAATACCATAAAATCTATATTATAAAAAGAAGAGATTATTAAATTGGAATATATACTTTATCTTGTAACTCTTGATACTCTTTTGAAGCTATTGAATCTATTGTAATTCCTCCTCC
>JAADEA010000027.1 GCA_013153675.1 Campylobacterota bacterium | reverse complement strand
TTTTATCTAAAAAGTGCATGGTTCCAAAAGCAAAAAAATAAGATTTTTTTCTATCTTCAGATACTATTACAATAGCATCTTTTAATTCACAAGCAGCCATATATGCTTCATCTCCACTCTCTTTAGGGGTACTTTTTATCTCTTTATCTCTTACTACTATTAATCCTTTGCTCTTTCTTTTGTAACCTCTTAAGATATATGCTATTTTATAATTAGGTGAAATTTTTTTAGCAAGCTCTATGGCAAAAGGAGTCTTGCCACTTCCTCCTACTATTAAATTACCAATACTAATAATTGGAATAGGAAATTCCTCTTGCTTTGCTATTTTTCTTCTTATAAACATAATTAAAGCATATAAAATAGAAAGAGGCAAAAGAGGTAAAAGAGCTAAATAGCTCGCAAAAGAGGGGCTAAAGAAGTGTTTTTCTATAAATCTATATAGCATTATATATGATGTTTAGCTACTTCCTTAATAGCTTCACAAACATATAAAACATCATCATTACTCATTAAAGGATATATAGGCAAAGACATTGTCTTTTGGAAAATATGAAGAGCATTTGGAAAATCAAATATTTTTAAATTATATTTCTCTTTATAATATTTAGTTAAATGGAGTGGAACATAGTGCAATCCAACCTCTACACCCCTTTTTTTCAACTCTCTTGCAAATGCATCTCTATTTTTATCTATCTCAATAATAAAATAGTGATATATATGATCTTTATCTTCAACTGGCAAAGTAATATGAGCTACTCCATCAAGTTCTCTTCTATAAATAGCAGCTATTTCTCTTCTTCTTTTAATATTATCTCTAAACTTTTTAAATGACTCATAGCATATAATTGAATTTAACTCACTCATTCTATAATCACATCCAATATCTTTTATATCATATAGATAGTAAATATCCTCATTTTCATAAATTAATGCATGATTACTTAAAAGTTTTGCCCTCTCAAAATACTCTTCATTTGAAGTAGCAAGCAACCCTCCAGAAATATACCTACAAAGCTTATACTCAAAACTATATACCCCAATATCTCCAATACTTCCTGCATATCTACCATTAATCTCTAATCCTAATGAATCTGTTGCATCTTCAATTACAGCTAAATTATGTTTTTTTGCAATATCTTTTATCTCATCAATATTAGCAGCTAATCCAGCAAAATGGGTTACAACCACTGCCCTTAACTTTTTACTCTTATTTGCGATAATAGTTCTTTCTAACTCATCAGTTAAAATAGTATATCTTTTTGGATCGATATCTACAAATATAGGCTCAGAATCAAAGTGTCTAACAGATTCTGGAATATCTACAAATGAATTAACAGGACAAATTACTTTATCTCCTCTTTTTAAATCTAAAGCACACATAGCAAGATGCATAGCCGCTGAAGAAGAACCTAAAGATAAAGAGTTTGATAAATTAAAAGTATTATTTACCTCTTTTTCCAATCTATCTATAGGAGACCCCATTTTAAAATTATAATTTAAATCTATAATACCGCCATCTATTGAAGTTTTATAAAAAGGTATTCTCTTTTCCATTTTTATTTCCTCTCTTTAACTACTAAGACAAAAATGTAAAATATTTGGCATATAGTAGCACATTTTTTCATAAAATTATTATAATTTATTAAGATTGACAGATAGTTAATAGCTAATCACAACTATTTGCCCCAATTTTTATCAGCTCTTTACAACTAAACCCAGCCTCTTTTCTCCCTTCAATATTTATAAATTTTCCCTTTAAATGTAAATTATACTTCCTAATAATATCAAAATATGTATCAATAGGAGATAGATTCTCTTTTAAACATAAATATTTAAACCATTTATCCCCTTTTTTAACATGTTCTATCTCCTCTTTATATATAATATTTAAAGCATCGATTAATTTTAAAATAATCTTATTCTTCTTATAACTTTTTAGTTTATCTACTATTTTAGGATTTACATCAAGTCCTACTGCCTCATAAAATCGTGGAATAACAGCCATTCTCTCTAATACTGAATCACTTGTCTTTTTTGCCATCTCAAATAAAGAAGAGTGCACCTCTAAAGCTCCATAATAACTATCTAACTCAAATAAAAGCTCTTGTAATAGTAAAAAGTGTCTAATTTCATCTAAAGCAACCTCTATCCAATCTTTTTTATACTCATTTGGCATAAAGAAAAATCTATACACAGCATCAATAGCTAAATCTATTGCGCTATATTCAATATGAGCAATTGAGTGAACAAGAGCAATTAATTCATCTTTATTAGCAAAATTTCTTCTTTTAGGAAGCTCTTTGAGTGGGACAATTTTACAAATATCACTATAAGAGGGAGTAGTTAACCTCTTTGGTATGTAGTTTAAAGATGGAGTATTTTTGATACAATTGTATTGAAATTTTTCAAGATGATCTCTCTTTAGTTGTATATTAGAGCTAAAGAGTGCTTCTTCTAATAATATTTTACAATCCATAAGGAGTATTATAGACAAATGAATATTAAAGTAAAACCTATGGGAAGTTATCAAACAAATTGTTATATATTAACTATAAATAACAAAGATTTTATTATAGATCCAGGAATAGATGCATCTAAGTGGGTATTAGACAATATATCAAACCCTAAAGCTATATTTAATACACATGGGCATTTTGATCATGTATGGAGCAATCAAGAGCTAAAAGATAGATTAAAAATTCCTATTTATTGTCCAAAAGATGATGCTTTTATGCTAAAAGAGGATCCCTTTCATCTTGGAACTCCAAAAAGCAATCCCGATTTTTTAGTAGAAGATAATCAAATTATCGAGATAGAAGGAGAAAAATTTAAATTTATCACATTTAAAGGACACTCGCCTGGATGTAGCGTAATAGAGTTTAATAATATCTGGTTTAGTGGAGACTTTCTATTTAAAAACTCTATTGGTAGATGGGATCTTCCATTTTCTAATCCAAAAGATATGCTAAATAGCCTGAAAAGATTAAAAAAAGATTATAATAATATTAACAAAACCTTATTACCGGGACACGGTCCTAAATCATCATTAAAAGAGGAATTAAAATATATCGATTATTGGATAGAAGTTGTAAAAAGGGATATTTAAATGAGAGTTGGAATAATTGGACTTGGATTAATGGGAGGATCTTTTGCGCTTGCTCTAAAAAAAAGATACAAAAATAAAGATTTAGAGATTGTAGGCTATGATAGAAATGATCAACATGCCTTAGAAGCACTTGATCTAAATATTGTAGATAAAGTAACAGATTCTATCGAAAAATTTAACAATTTTGATCTGATTATTTTAGCAATTCCAGTAGAGGGAATTATAAAAACTTTACCTCTTTTAAAAAATGTATCAAAAGATACTACAATTATAGATTTTGGAAGCACAAAAGAGAAAATTATTGAAAATATTCCTAAAAATATAAGAAAAAATTTTGTAGCAGCCCATCCAATGACAGGAACAGAAAAGAGTGGTCCTTTAGCAGCCGATAAAAAGCTCTATAAAGGAAAAGTTGTTGTATTGTGTAATATTGAAGATAGCGGAGAGAGACAAAGAGAATTAGCAAAAGAGATATTTCAAGATCTTGGTATGAAAATATTTTATATGAATGCAAAAGAGCATGATAAACATGCAGCATTTATATCCCATATGCCACATATTGTAAGCTACTCTTTAGCAAATAGTGTATTAGAGCAAGAAGACCCAAAAGCAATTATTGCTCTTGCTGGAGGAGGATTTAAAGATATGAGTAGAATAGCAAAAAGCTCTCCTAATATGTGGATAGATATATTTAAACAAAACAGAGAAAATCTATTAGAGGCAATGGATGCTTTTATAGATGAGATATCTAAAGCTAAAAATATGGTAAAAGAGAAAAATTGGGAAGAGTTAAGAGATTGGATATTAAAAGCAAACTCATTGCATATATTATAACTTTTATCTATTTACCAAAAGTTTTAATTACTTCTAATAAAGAATCAATACTAACAAGAGCATCTTCATAACTTGGGGCTTCTTTTATCTCTTTGATTATATGCTCTTTTGCATAATGCTCAATATATGAATTTATCATTCCATTTATTGCCCCTTTAATAGCGCTTAGCTGTCTTATAACCTCATATGGATCTTTTTTGCCACAATCCTCTTCCTCTTTTAATTTTGCCTTAAGGGCTCTAAGTTGCCCTTCAATTCTATTTACCCTATTTATTAGCTTCTTATTCTCAACACTGCAATCTCTCATTTTCTCCTCCAATAAATTGCAATTAATATAAGCATTATAGCAGTTGCCATATAATTTATAAAATTAAATTCTTGATGCTCTTTTATAAAATTTTTAATATGTAAATCCCCAAAAAATATATCAAGAATATAAGCAAAAAGAATGCTTAATATGGAAATTGTTGCAAGATATATTATTAAAGATCTTTTTCCAAACATCTCTTTTACAACACTCATTGTAACACTGTTTGTAGCAGGACCGGCACTTAAGAATATAAAAACAGCTCCAAGAGGAAGCCTGCTTAGATATAAAGATGCTCCAATTGGCAAAGAAGAAGTTGCACAAATATATAGAGGAAGAGAGATAAGAATTACTAATACATAAGTTAAAAACAAATTGCTACTAACTGCTTCTAAAAGCTCTTTTGGCAAGAGTGTTGCAAAAAGAGCTCCAATAATAAGACCAATAAATAAAGCTTTTGCAATATCGCTAAAAAGAGTATTAAAAGCGTATGAAAATACCCTTTTAATTGAAAAACTCTTTTTAGTAGTAAAAGTAGGGCAACTATTTGAGAATTTTTGAGTAAAAATTATATTTGAAGATGGGATTGGAGATAAAGATAGATTGCTCTTAAAAATAGCTTTTTTCTCTTTTGAAAATATATTTTGCAAAACTCCAGCCACTATTGCAATTATTATTGATGTTATTACTCTATAAATTGTAAAAAACCAGCCAAAAAAGCTATATGTTGCAAAAATAGAATCAACCCCAGTAATTGGAGTTGAGATTAAAAAGCTCTGCACCGCCCCTTTGCTTGCTCCCTCTTTTTGAAGGGATTTTGCTAAAGGAATTACACTACAAGAGCAAACTGGCATTGGAATTCCAAGAATTGTTGCTTTTATAACACTTTTTATATCACCTTTTCCAAGATGTTTTATTATAAAATCATTTGGCAAAATCTCTTTTAAAAAACCAGCAAATATTAATCCAACTAAGATATAGATACTCATAGCATTGGCTAACTCAAAAAAGTTTATAAAAAACTCTTTTAGATAGCTCATTCTCTTCTCCTTATATACTATACCCCCTTATACTATGTAAACAAATCTTAAATTTAGCTAATTTATAAAGAAAAGCTAAAAAATATTTAAAAAAGAAAAGGAGTTAACTCTCCTTTTTCTTCTCTTTTTCCTCTATCTCTTTAATAAACTCTAAAGCTCTTTTTATCTCATCTTTAGA
>JAADEA010000147.1 GCA_013153675.1 Campylobacterota bacterium | reverse complement strand
GTTAATTGATTCATTATCTTTTATAAAACTCTCTTTTTTATATTCAAAATCATTTTTTGCTTCTAATATACTAATAAAAATTAAAAGTTGTAATATAAGAATTAATATTCTTTTCATTTTAAAATACTTTATGGATTCGATTTAACTATTTTATAATAGATAAAAAATAATAAAATTTTTCTTAAAATATATATTTTGACAAAAATTTAAATTTGGCACTCTTTGGGCACTTTATCTAAATATAATTAAAATTGATAAAACCCACAAAAAGGAGCAATTATGTTGTGGCTAAGAAAGGGGATGGGGGTTCTTTTCATATTCTCCACACTCCTTTATTCTCAGATGCACTCTAACTCAAAAGGTGTAAAAGAGAGGGTAAAAGGTGGAGATAGTTGTGTAAAGTGCCATGAGGGTATTGAATCTATTAGAGATCCTAAATCTGATATGATGAAGCAAATTATTCAGATGAGTAAAGGGATGGGAGATAGTGGAGGATGTGTAGTTTGTCATGGAGGAAATCCAAAGGGAGAGACTGCTAAAGAGGCACACAAGGGAGCACCAAAAGCTCATCCAGGAGGTCTTGATGTTTTTGTAAGAGATCCTGGAAGTTATTGGGTAATGGATAAAACCTGTGGAATATGCCATGCTGATACAGTAAGTAATATCAAAAAGTCTCTTATGGCAACAGAAGCTGGAAAAATTCAAGGAAACCTTCACACATGGGGAACAGAGCCTACGATGAAGGTAAAATTTGGAAACTATGATGTAAAAGATAAAGATGGTATTACTCCTACTTGGGGTACAGATGCGTATAAAAAATATATGGTAGCTATGATTAAAAAATTTCCAGATCAATTTCCAACAGAATTAAAACAACTTCCTTTACCTCCAAAAGATAGAGAGTCTCTTAAGAAAAAGCCAGGGGAGAGTGATGAGGAGTTTAAAGCAAGAGTAGCTTATGCAGCTTCAATTACTTACCAAAGAAGTGATTGTCAAAGATGTCATATAGGAGTAAGAGGTAGAAAAGGAAGAGGTGATTGGAGAGGAATGGGATGTAGTGCATGTCATATCCCATATGGAAATGAAGGTTTTTATGAGGGTAATGATCCAACTATTAATAAAAAAGAGGCTGGACATCTTTTAGTTCATACTATGCAAGGAAGTAGAGAGGCAAAAGTTCATGTTCCATCTACAAATGTTACTTTTAGTGGTATTCATCCAGAAACATGTAACTCATGTCATAATAGAGGAAAGAGAATAGGTGTGAGTTATATGGGATTAATGGAACAACCATATAGCTCTCCTTTAATGCCTGGAGGCAAAGCTCAATTAAAGACTCATGGAAAAAGATATAAGCACATAGCTTCAGATTTGCACTTTAAAGCTGGAATGAGTTGTCAAGATTGCCATACCTCAATTGATATGCATGGAGATGGAAATATTTTTGGTTCTACTTTAGGACAAGTAGAGATAGAGTGTAGTGATTGCCATGGAACAGTAAAAAAATATCCTTGGGAGTTGGCTTTAGGATATGGTGAAAAAGAGTTTGCAGTAGGTGCGCCTAAAAAAGCGAGAGGATTGAGTAAAACATTGCCTGAATGGATGAAACAAGGAACAGTATATAAACCAATGGATGGATATTTACTTACTGCAAGAGGAAATCCATTTGGAAATGTAGTTAAAAATAAAGATAAAGTAATTGTTCATTTAGCAAGTGGAAAAGATTTAGAGGTGCCTCTATTAAAAGATAAAGCAAAAAATAATAATTTTAAAACAAAAGAGGCTCGTGTAGCTATGGAAGATATTCCAGCTCATATGGATAAGATGGAGTGTTATAGTTGTCATAGTAGTTGGGCTCCTCAATGTTATGGATGTCATGTAAAAGTTGACTATACTCCTGGTAAAAGCAAAATTGATTGGATAGCAAGTGGAAGTGCTCACTTTAAAAATGGTGAAACAAGTGAATCTTTGCTTGGTTCTAAAGGGAAAAAACAAATTGGTAAAGCTCACGAAACAAGAAGCTATTTAAGATGGGAAGATCCAATTTTAGGAATCAATGGAGAAGGTTTAATCACACCAATTATTCCTGGATGTCAAGTAACATATACAATTATTGGTCCTGATGGATCTACTGTTGCATTAAATGTTCAAGCAAGAGTAAAAGATAATGGGCAAATTGTAGACGCAATTGATATGGCACCTGTTCAACCTCATACAGCTACGAAAAAGGCAAGAACATGTGAAAGTTGCCATAGTAATCCAAAAACTTTAGGTTATGGAATTAATGATGGAGAGTTCTTAAAAGATCAAGATAAAGATATAAAAATTGATATTCAAGATCTAAAGAGTGGAAAATTTGCTTCAGCCCATACAACTATTCAATTAAAAGCTATTCCTGGAATGAATTTTGATTGGTCAAAAGTTGTGGATAGAAAGAGTGGAAAACAGCTTGTAAATGTTGGTTCCCATTGGCCTGCTTCAAGAGCTCTTGATAAAGATATAAGAGATACGATGGAAAGAAGCGGCACATGTATTGGATGTCATCAAAATATGAATGATAAAGATTTTTGGAAAAAGGTGGCTAAAAAAGGTAAATTTAATGCAAAAGAGCATATGGAAGAGATGAACAAACTTCTTCACAAAGCTGCTGGTAAATAAAACTAATCCCACCTTTAGGTGGGGTTATTAAAAGTCGGGTTTTGCCTCCGCCCGACTTTTAATAACCTGAGTATAATAACCATATAAAAACAAAGGAGATATAATGAAAAGAGTATTATCAATATTAACTATTTTTGTCTATCTTAATGGAGGAACTTCAAATTCAAATGCAGATATTGAAGCATTTAATAGTGCAATAAAGGAAAAGAGCAAGGCTAAACTTGAAGAGAAATTTTATACTATTTTTAGAGATGGTGCAAAGATTGCTCCTGATAAAATAGGTGAGCTTATTGTTATTGGTCAACCAAATGATCCATATACCCAAAAATTAAAAAAGGATATAGTAGAAAATAGTGATCTTAAAGATGCGCTAAAAAATAGCCATTTAGCCCTCTATTATATAGATGGTACAAAAAATCGACTTCATAAGTTTTATCATAATGGTGCATTAATGGATGTAGATACAAGAACACTTGTTAATATATATGGAATTGATGCTACACCTACATTAATTTTTGCTGATGAGAATGGTTCCACTATATTGATGGTGCCAGGATATATGCCACCAAAACAGTTTATTACTACTATTAATTTTATAAAAGAGGGTGTTTTTAGAGGCAAAGATAGAAAAAATGGAGAAGTTTATCAAGCACTAAAAGAGTATTACATTAAACATGGCATAAAGATAAAAGGAAAAAGCAAATGAGAATAGCTATAATATTTTTAATTTCTACTTTTTTATTTGGAGTTGAGATTAAATTTTCAAAAGAGATAAATATTACAAAAAAGCCGATTATTTTAATTTTTGATACAAAAACATGCCCCTATTGTGAAAAATTAAAAAGGGATTTAACCACAAATAAAGAGTTAAAAAAAGAGGCAGACTCTTTTGATATCTATCAAATTCCAAGAGATAGACCTACTACTTATAAGATATTTGGAGTAGAGAGTAATACTCAAATGTTGGAAATGTTATATAAAGTAAAGGTCTCACCATATATTGTTATTTTAGATTCAAAAGGCAATAAAGTTTGGCAGATTCCTGGATATATTGATCCTTTTAAACTATCTAAGCTTCTTAAATTTACTAAAGCGCTTGAAAAGGGTGAGGTAAAAAGAGAAAATTGGAAAGAATTTTTATTAAAAGAGGGGGTATTTAAATAGCCTCTTTTTTAGTGTAACCAAACTAAACACTTTTTATATATTAAATAATTTAAAGCTTTTACCAAAAAATGGAATCTTATTTCAAAATTAAATCTTTTTTATGTGGAAGAATCTTTTTTGATAAAATTGGTTAGAAGTTTAGCTTAATTTTTATTTGTTAGATTTATCCACTTTTTGAGTATTAGTAAAAAGGAAGCTTGAAAAGGATCTAAAAAATTCTTCAATTTAATTTATATTTAGTTTAACTTAGAAAAATAAAATAATCTCCTATAAGTATAAGAGAAATTTTTTGTCTCTTTATTAAAAAAGGGAGATAGAGTTCTTTTATATATTTTTAAATATTAAAAATTAGCATTTAATATTCCCGATTATTGGGATTATTTTTGCGAAAAAATAATTTTTTTCCTTTAAATTTTTCTTTTTTTAGTAAATTTATGTGAGAAATGTGTTATAATTTCTATGTAACCAAAATTTGGTTACATTGTTTTAGAAGGAACCATTATGAATAAAAATCAATTAATGCCTCTATTAGAGGAGTTGTTGAGTCCATCTTCACCTCTTTTAATTGGAGTGCATGAAGAAAATGGACAAAAAGTATTAGATGCATTAAGAGAAAATATATCTCTATTTGCAGATGTAGTTTTAGAAGAGC
Source organism: Campylobacterota bacterium (assembly GCA_013153675.1). Next base: position 1,040 of record JAADEA010000147.1, on the reverse strand, counting down.
TTCAGATAAAAGAGAAGTTGGATATTACTTCATATGAAGCAAAGAGAAAAGATACCTCTTCCATATTTATAGATAAATCTACTGAAAATTAAATTTTTGCCCCTTTGGGGCTTTTTTAGATTATAAAAATAATGTCGAAAACTTGGGTTTTTTGAAAGAATTTTTCAGAATAAATCGGTTGTGTGGCTACACTATCCTCCTTTTCATTTAGAAATAGAACTTCTTGATATGTTAAAATTACGATATAGTAATAGTAGAAGAATTAAATAAAGGATTGGCGTGCAAAAATTAATTAACTTTATAAGTGCCAAAAATCCAAAAGAGAGTGCAATTTTTAAAGAACTTCAATGTTCTAAAGAAGAAGCTATCTTACTTCAAAGAATTATATATAGATATGTAAGTGGTATTGAAGAGGTGGCAGTTTTAGAGCTATTGCAAGAGATATATGGAAGTGAGCCACAAAATTATCTCAATAAACTTGAGCTTATTCAAAATTTGATTGAGATGGATTGGATTGTTTTGGTAGATTTTGAAAATCAATACCAAAATAATAATGAGCACTCTAAGTTAGAGATTTTAAGCAGTGAAATTGCTCCAAGTAATGCTCTTTTAAAACTCTTAGAAAATGGAAATACTCAAGAGACAAATGAGGATATTAAGCCATATAGCAATCAAATTGAATATCTTCAAGATCAATTTGAAAGAATAGATCTAATGCAAAGAATTACTCTATCAAAAGCAATTTTTTCAAGAGGGACAAAGAGTAAATCAAAGTTAAGAAATAAATTAATTCAATTAGAGGCTTTAATAGATCAAAAACTATCTATTACTAAAGATAAAATTGATATTGAAGAGTTTTTTAAAAGGGAAAAACTAAATAGAATAGAAAAGATTATATTTTTAGCCCTTTTAAAAGAGGAGTATAGAGGAGGAGAGGGACCCCTTAGAAATTTAGAAAATCTAATAGATTTAGTTAGCTCAAATGAGGCAGAGAAGATAAAAAATAGACTATTTTTTGAAAGCAATTCTTTGCATTAGAT
>JAADEA010000143.1 GCA_013153675.1 Campylobacterota bacterium | reverse complement strand
TAAAAGCACTTAAGACATGCTTATATAAAGACTCTTTAAAAGCTCCATCTTTTTGAGAGTGGTAAGCTTCATTATAAGCAGAAGAAAAGAGGGTAAAAGAGCCATCATTAGTTTTGATTAGATCCATTAAAAAGAACCTATCTCATCTAATTCCTTAAATTTAAAAGCCTCAATCAAATCTTCTATACTATCTTGTCCTTCTCTTCTTACTAAAACCATTGTACCAATATCTAAAAAATCCATATAATTTTCAAAGCTATTTTCTAATATTGCAAAATCTATCCAATCAAACTCTTTAAATGGGTCATCTATTAATCTTTGATTTTTTATAACCCCCTCTTCAAAATCAATAGCTACCCATTTCTTAGCACCCATTCTTGGTGCAATAGTTAAGTTATTCTCATCTTTTACAGGAATTACGATTAACATTTAGCACCCTCTATTTTTGAAAGATCAAGTTTTAACTCCTCATTATTCATTATTCCAATGCCTCTATCTAATACTCTTTTTGCTATCTCTTTTGCCTCATCTAAAGAGTGCATTTTACAGCTACCACATTGATAGATATTTAATTCTGGAATATCATCTTGGGATTTTACCGCTAAAACATCTTTCATAGACTCTTCCCAAGCTTTTACAATCTCACTATCTTTTGGAGTTCCAATCAAAGAGAGATAAAATCCTGTCCTACATCCCATAGGAGATATATCTATAATCTCTACTTTATCGCTATTTAGATATTTTCTCATAAATCCTGCAAATAGATGCTCTAATGTATGAAGCCCTTTTTCTTTCATCATCTCCTTATTTGGAGTACAAAATCTTAAATCATATACTCTTATCTCATCTCCTTTTGGAGTTTTTATTACTTTTGCAAGCCTAACAGCAGGAGCTTTCATTTTTGTATGATCTACTAAAAAACTATCTAAAAGAGGCACTTATATCTCCTTTATATTTTTATTTAAAATGACTCCATCAATTCCCATCTTTGCTGCCTCATCTATCTCGTTATAACTATTTGTCACATATATTACTTTTAGATCCATTAGATATTCATTTACAATATCTTGAAGAGTCTTTGCCACATCTAAAAAAGAAATTAATATATATGAAGCTTTTAAATTAAATGCAAATATCAAATCTCTAATAGCATTATTTGGAGAAAACAGCTCTACTCCATACTCAATTGAATTATTTTTACAAAAATCAATCAACTCATTCTCTTTTAGTGAAGGAATAACCACCACACTATTTGAACTACTATTTTTAATATCATCTATACTATTTACCTTAACAAACTCTTTAGAATCTACCATAGCATCTCCAAAAATAATCATTTTAATCCTTTATACACTCTTTTGAACAATATACTTTGCCTTTATAAAAAATTGCATCTTTTTTGGTTACATATGTCCCACACTTACTACACTCCAAAAGAGTATTATCATCTTCTTGATCTATATTTTTATCCTTTTTTTTAAACTCTACTTTTCCACCTAATAATCTATATATTCCATAACCTATTAAAAGAAATAATATTAATTTTAATAACATCTTTTAATCCATAAATAGTTTCTTTTAGTGTAGGTTATTATAGTATATTCTACCTTACCATTTAGATCTAAAATATCTCTTTTTACCTCACTTCCTTTATATAATAAAATCTCACACTCTCTACTTCTTATATTTTCACTTAACTTTAATATATCTTTTGCCCTACTAACTGCTCTTGATGTAATTAGATGAGCTTTAATATCTTTTATCTCTTCTACTCTCTTTTTTATTATATTTGTATTGTTTAATTTTAACTTTACTTTTAAATATTGTAAAAAGGCAGCTCTTTTATTTCTTGGCTCTACTAAAAAAGAGTCTATATCATCCCATATAATAGCTAAAAAGATTCCAGGAAAACCCGCACCTGTTCCAATATCTAAAAAATTTATAGGCTTAGTAAGAAATTTTACTGGATATATTGAATCAATAATATTTTTTGCTATTTGAATATCACTCTCTAAAGCTGTTAAATTATGAACCCTATTCCACTTTTTTAATATCTCTATATACTCTTTAAATTTCTCTATTTTATCTTTACTAATTTCTATATCTTCCCTTTTTAGCAACTCCTCTATCATAAAAGATGTCCTAATTTACTCTTTTTGGTCTTTAGATAATTTTCATTAAACTTATTTGGTGCAATCTTTATAGGAATTCTTTCAACAATTTCAATGTTTTTTATTGAATCTATTTTTGATGGATTATTTGTAAGAAGTTTTATTCTCTTTATATTAAAGTGATTTAAAATAAACTCAACAATCTCATATGTCCTCTCATCTGCTGCAAATCCCAACTGATGGTTTGCCTCTACTGTATCAAGTCCCATATCTTGCAATGCATAAGCATTTACCTTATTTAAAAGACCAATATTTCTACCCTCTTGCCTATGATAAATAACCATTCCCCCTTTTTTAGCAATAAGCTTAAGAGCAAATTCAAGCTGTTCTCCACAATCACATTTAATTGATCCAAGTGCATCTCCAGTTAAACACTCAGAATGGACTCTTACAATAGGAGTATCACCTAAAGGCTCTTTAAAAATAGCCAAATGCTCCTTTTCTCCCTCTTTAAATGCTTGTATTTTAAATTCTCCATATTTGGTTGGAAGATTTGCTACTTTTGAAATTTCTACTTTCATAAGCGCCATTATACTATCTTTTACTTAGCCCCTAAAACTTTACTCTATTAAGATTAGAACTTATTTTACTATTTATAATAATTAGATACAATTTAGCCAAAATTTTGGAGGCAAAAATTGGCTAAAGTTCCCTGCAGCCATTGTCATCTCCAATTTGATGAGGAGATGATGATTAAAGAGAAAGAAGATGATAAAACCCTATACTTTTGCTGTAAAGGATGTCAGGGAGTATATCATCTTTTAAAAAGCGAAGGATTAGATAGCTTCTATGATAAACTTGGAGATCAAAAATTAGATCCAGCTACTCAAAAAGCAGATAATGAAGATCTATTAAAATATGATTTTGAAGGTTTTAAAAATAGATATATTAAAGTAAGAGATGATGGCTTATATGAGATAAATTTAATTATTGAAGGGATTCACTGCTCTGCTTGCGTTTGGCTAAATGAAAAGATTCTACATAAAACTGATGGAATTATCGAAGCTACAATTAACTACTCTAACCATAAAGCAAAAGTTATCTGGGATCCAGAAATAATAAAATTATCAGAAATTATTTTAAAAATTAGATCTATTGGCTATAACGCCTACCCTTATGATCCCTCTTTACAAGAAGCAAGAACAAAAAAAGAGAAAAATAGTTTTTATGCAAGAATGCTTGTTGCAATATTTGCCACGATGAATATTATGTGGATTGCTGTTGCTCAATATACTGGCTATTTTACAGGAATGGAGAAAAAATATAAAAATATATTAAATATAGCAGAGTTTGTATTGGCAACTCCAACTCTATTTTATAGTGGATGGGTATTTTTTAAAGGTGCTTACTATGGATTAAAAAATAGATTTATAAATATGGATTTTTTAGTAGCAACAGGAGCTTTGCTTACATATTTATATTCAATTTATGCAATGATTACTCTAAAAGGAGAGGTGTATTTTGACTCAGTTACAATGATTATTACATTTGTATTAGTTGGAAAATATTTAGAAGTAGTAAGTAAAAAAAGAGCTGCAGATACAATTGATAAAATCCTTAGCACAATTCCAACAGAAGTATATGTAATAAAAGATAATACAAAATCTCTAATAGCAGTAGAAAATGTAGAAATTGGAGATATTATAGAATTAAAAGCAGGAGATAAAGTTGTTATTGATGGAATAATAGTAAGTGGAGAGGGAACTTTTGATGAAAGCTCAATTACAGGAGAGAGTAAACCTATATTTAAGAAAAAAGGGGATGAGATATTAAGTGGCTCTATATTAACAGATAGTGTTATTAGATATAGGGCTACAAAAAGGGCAAATGACTCTTTGTTATCTAATATTACTGAGATATTAAATGACTCAATTACTAAAAAACCAAAGATAGAACAACTTGCAAATAAAATATCTGGATATTTCTCAATTACAATATTAACAATTGCAATTATCACTTTTATTGCATGGTTTAGTTTAACAAAAGATTTTGAAAAGGCATTTATTATAGCTATTTCAGTAGTAGTGGTAGCTTGTCCTTGTGCACTTGGACTTGCTACCCCTATGGCTACATTAGTTGGAGTCTCAAAAGCAATAAAAAAAGGAATACTCTTTAAAGAGGCAAGAGATATTGAAACAATGGCAAAAAGCACTTTAGTAGCCCTTGATAAAACAGGAACTATTACCCAAGGAAAACCATCAGTAGTAGATAAAGAGTTTAAAAAAGAGTTTAATATTAACTATCTCTACTCATTAGTTAAAAGTTCTAAACATCCAATTAGCAAAGGGGTAGCTTCTTATTTAGAAAATAATTTTAAAGATCTAAAAGAGTTAGAGTTAGATAATATTAAAAATATAGAAGCAAAAGGAGTAGTAGCTACAATCAATAACCATCAACTATTAGGTGGAAATTGCGAACTATTTAAAAAGTTTAATATTAAATGTGATATTAAAAGTAATGACTCTTTATTTATCTTTGCAATTGATAAAGAGATAGTAGCAATATTTTATTTAGAAGATAAAATTAAACCAGATTCAATTAAAGCAATATCTCAGATTAAAGAGTTTGGCTTAAAAGTAGTTATGTTAACTGGAGACTCTAAAGAGGTAGCACAAAAGATAGCTAAAAAATGTAATATAGATACCTATTATGCAAAATTATTGCCTCAAGACAAAGCAGATCTTATTGATAAATTTCATAAAGATAAAGAGATAGTTATTATGGCAGGAGATGGGATAAATGATGCAATTGCTCTATCAAAAAGCGATATTGCAATAGCAATGGGAAGTGGAGCTGATATTGCAATCGAAATTAGTGATGTAGTTCTTTTAAATGATAATCTACTCTCTTTAGCAAGGGCAATTGAGATTAGTAAAAGAAGTTATAGAGCAATTAAAGAGAATTTAACTCTATCAATTATATACAATACTCTTGCTATACCATTAGCAGTAGCTGGCTATATAAATCCTCTCTTTGCTGCACTATTTATGAGTCTAAGTTCACTAATAGTAGTTGGAAACTCAATGAGAATAAAATTTAAAAAGGATCAAGATGAGTAGCTCAATTATTGCCATGATGCTTGGAGTTTCAATATTTTTAGGAGCATTAGGATTAATTGGATTTTTATGGGCACTAAAGAGTGGTCAATTTGATGATAAAGAGAAATTCTTTGATGGAGCAAGATATGATGGAGAAGAGGAATTAAAAGATGCTATTATGATGGAGCAAAAGAGAAAAGAGATTTTAAAAAAGAGAAAAAAAGAGTATAGACCTCAAGATTAGGATAGTAGATGATTTGTATTTTTGATATAGAGACAATTCCAGATATAGAGATAATTAAAAAAGACTCTAATTATCAAGACTTAAGTGATTATGAGGCTACAATTAAATATCTAAAAAATTTTGAGGAAGAAAATAATAACTCCAACAACCTTAAAGAAAGACCCAACACCAGACATTACAAAA
>JAADEA010000163.1 GCA_013153675.1 Campylobacterota bacterium | reverse complement strand
AATATATTGGTCCAAGAGTTGAGGCAAGCGTAATTAGTTTTAATAAATTATATACAAAATGGTTTGCAAGAGAAATAGGAATAGATATATTAGATTATCAATTAATAAGAAAAAATGAAGCTTTTGAATTAAAGTTTAATTTTCCAGTTATAATAAAGCCTTTAAGACTTGGTAGCTCTATTGGTGTGAGTATAGCAAGAAGTAAAGAAGAGTTAGAATATGGATTGGATGTTGCTTTTGAGTTTGATGATGAAGTATTGATAGAGCCATTTATTGAAAATATTAGAGAGTTTAATATTGCTGGGGCAAAGGGTAGAGAGTGGATTTTATCAAATATTGAAGAACCAAAAAAGAATGAATTTTTAGATTTTGATAAGAAATATTTAGATTTTTCAAGACAAGAGACTATATCTCAAGCTAATATAGATAATAATTTAAAGGAATATATAAGAAATAGTTTTAAAAAGATATATGATCCTCTATTTAGAGGAGCAATTATTAGATGTGACTTTTTTTATTATCAAGATAGGTTATATTTAAATGAGATAAATCCAGTACCAGGTTCTATGGCTAACTACCTTTTTGATGATTTTAATAGAGTAATTGATGAAGTTGTTTCAAATCTACCCAGCCAAAAAGAGATAAAAGTGGAATATTTATATATAAATAAAATTCAAAAAGCAAAAGGAAAAGCCTAAAAATAGGCTTTTTATTATATAAAATTATCAAAACTTATAACAATCTTAAATTTTATTTCTTCCTAAAAAACAATATAAAATTCAATTTTAAGCTTTTTCATATTTTGCATTATTTATAATAATCCCGTTACGTTACGGAGTAGTAACAAAAAAATTTTGTTAGGAGGCATTTATGCAATCTAGTGCAACATTGCAGTATGATTATACTGTTGCCAAATGGTTTTCTTGGACAGCAGTAATCTTTGGTATTGTTGGAATGTCAATTGGTGTATTAATTGCAGCTCAATTGGCTTTTCCAGAACTAAATTACCTTTTTGGAGAATATGGAACCTTCTCAAGACTTAGACCTCTCCATACAAATGTGGTAATTTATGGATTTACTGTAAGTGGTATTTGGGCTACTTTTTACTATTCTGCTCAAAGAGTATTAAAAGTATCTCTTGCTGAATCAAAATTACTATCTACTCTCGCTAAATTACAATTTTTTATTTATTTAGTTATAGCAGCTGGATTAGTAGTAAGTGAATTAATGGGTATTACTGCAAGTAAAGAGTATGCTCAAATGGAGTGGCCACTTGATGTATTGGTTGTACTTGTTTGGGTAATTTGGGGTATTGTAATGTTTGGTCTAATTGGACTTAGACGTGAAAAGACACTATATATCTCTATGTGGTATTTCATTGCTACTTTCCTTGGTGTTGCAATGTTATATCTATTTAATAATATGGAAGTACCTACTATCTTTTTCTCTGGTGGACTTGGAGCATGGTATCACTCTGTAAGTATGTATTCTGGTACAAATGATGCATTAGTTCAATGGTGGTGGGGACATAATGCAGTTGCTTTTGTATTTACTGTTCCAATTATTGCAATGATCTATTATTTCTTACCTAAAGAGTCTGGTCAGCCTGTATATTCATATAAACTTTCTCTTTTATCTTTCTGGGGATTAATGTTTGTATATTTATGGGCTGGAAGTCACCACCTATTATGGTCTACAACTCCAGATTGGATGCAAACGATGGGATCAGTATTTTCTGTTGTTTTAATTTTACCTTCTTGGGGAAGTGCAATTAATATGCTTCTTACAATGAAAGGTGAGTGGAATCAGCTAACTGAAAACCCACTAATTAAATTTATGGTTCTTGCATCAACTTTCTATATGCTTTCTACTCTTGAAGGACCAATTCAATCAATTAAATCTGTAAATGCAATTGCACACTTTACAGATTGGATTCCAGGACATGTTCATGATGGAGTACTTGGATGGGTTGCTTTTATGATTTTTGCAGCTTTAATGCATATGGCTACAAGAATGTTTAAAAGAGAGATCTACTCTAAATCATTGCTTGAAGCTCAATTTTGGATTCAAACAATTGGAGTTGTTTTATACTTCTCATCAATGTGGATTGCAGGTATTACTCAAGGTATGATGTGGAGAGCAGTTGATGAGTATGGAAACTTAGTATATAGCTTTATTGATACAGTGGCAGTATTGCACCCATATTATGCAATTAGAGCACTTGGTGGATTGCTATATCTAATTGGAGTATTTATGTTTGCGTATAACTTCTTTATGACTGCAACAGCAGGACGCAAACTTGAGCAAGAACCACAATTTAGATCGCCAATGGCGTAAGGAGGAGTAGATGTTTCATTGGTTAGAAAAGCACCCGTTCTTTTTTGCAGTTGGAGTATTTTTAGTAATTGCATATGCAGGATTGATTGAAATTTTGCCAAACTTTGCTGAGGCTGCACGCCCTGTAAAAGGGCTTAAGCCTTATACAGTATTAGAGTTGGCTGGTAAAGAGGTATATAAAAAGGATAACTGTATTGCATGTCACTCTCAGTTAATTAGACCTTTTAAAGCTGAGACAGATAGATATGGGCAATATTCTCTATCTGGAGAGTATGCATATGATAGACCTTTCCTTTGGGGAAGTAAGAGAACTGGACCAGATCTACATAGAGTAGGTAGATATAGAACACCAGATTGGCATGCAAATCACATGTGGGATCCAAAATCTGTTGTTCCTGCATCAATTATGCCAGCATATAAACATCAATTTACAAATATTGCTGATATTGAAACAGCATATGCAGAGGCTGTAACAGTAAAAAGAGTTTTTAATACTCCATATGGAGATGATATTAAACCAGGTAAAGCTGCATTTGAAAAACATTTTAAAGAAAAAGTTTTACCTCAAGCGCTAAAAATTGCAAAAGCAATGAAAAATAAACAAGTACTTGAGATGGTTAAGCAAGGAAAAATTCCAGAAATTGTTGCTTTAATTGCATATATGGAGAAATTAAAATAAGGATAGAGAGTGGATATAGCTAAAATTCAAGCTTATGGAACTTTTTTCTTCACTATCTTTTTGGTAGTGATTCTTTATGGCTATATCCTCCATCTCTATAGAAGTGAGAAGAAGGGTAAAAGAAATTACGAGAAATATGGTAAGTTGGCTTTAGATGATGAGCTAAATGATGAGATTGTTGAAAAAAATCCAAATAGAAAAGATTAAGGAGAGAGGATGGGCTCTTTTATAGTAAAAGGATTGATATTTGCGGCAATTTTAATAGTTGCCACATATGTTGTAATTGTGCAGATGCACATTGATTTAAGAGATCCTATAAACTTGCTAACATTTATAGGAGCAGTTGCAATTGCTGTATTAACATTTGGTGTTAGTGCTAAATATATGGCACAAATGAAATATGATAAATTAAGCGGAGAGTTAGCAGAAGATAATTGGGATGGAATTGGTGAATATAAAAATGAGTTGCCAGCTGGATGGGCATGGTCATTCCTTGGAACAATTATTTGGGGAATTTGGTATTGGCTTGCTGGTTATCCTCTAAATGCTTATAGTAGAATTGGAGAGTATAATCAAGAGGTAAAAGAGTGGCAAAAGAAATTTGAAGCTAAATGGAAAAATCCATCTAAAGATACTCTAAAAGAGATGGGAGAGTCTATCTTTTTAGTACAGTGTGCTCCTTGTCATGGAGAGACTGGTGATGGATTATCTGGAAAAGCTCAAGATTTTACAAAAAGATTCACAAAAGAACAAGTGTTAGCTGTTATTAAAGATGGACAGCATCAATTAAACTATCCACTTGGACAAATGCCTCCTGGACTTGCTTCTGGTAAAGATGCAGAGGCTGTTGCAGAATATGTAGCAAATGGTCTAAAAGGAAAAGCGCCATCTGCATGGGGAACTTGTGCAGGATGTCATGGACAAGATGGAAAAGGAAACAACGGTCAAGCTCCTAATTTAGTGAATTATGATCTTCCATTAGTTCAACATGTATTAAAATATGGGAAAGAAGGAATTATTGGTGAAATGCCAGCATTCCCGGGAAGATTTACTCCAGTGCAAGAGAAAGCTTTAGCAACATTCCTTGCAACATTAAATAGAAATGCCAATAAGGAGTAGAGGATGGCTGAAAATAAAAGTAGAGGACTATTTGTATTAGATGGTATTACGGGAATGTTAATAGCTACTGGGTTATTATTAGGAATTTTATTTGTTTTGACTTCAATGGCTATTAATATTCAACAAAGAGAGGCAACTCACTATTATGATCCAAGTCCAATTGTTAATAGTTTAGATAATGTTAAAATGATTAGTAAAGAAAATAAAAAATATGATATTAGTAATTTATAGGAGTAGATTATGATTAGATTTATGGATAAAATTATTACATTGGGCTTAATTATAATGGCAGCAATTACGTTATGGTCTGTAGTTACTCCTAATCATCTTTTTGTAGGATAAATATGGCAGTAGTAGCAAGGATATCCTTGCTTTTGCTGCTAATAACTTCTTTTTTATTTCCAAAATACTTAATTAATGAGTATCTTATATCTCCTAAAGCAGCAAAAGTAGTTGAATCTATTTCTAATGAGTTATATAAGAAGAGTTCTATTAATTTATATACAATTGCTACTGTAAAGAAGGTAGGTGAGGGAGTAAATCTTTTTGATTATATTAAGAATAACTATAAAGATTTAAAAGAGCCATATATTGTGTTTTTTTTCGCACCAAATAGTAAAAGAATAGGGATTATTCCTTCAAATAAAGAACTAAGAGAGTTATATTCTCCTTCTATGGTTAAAGATTATGCTATTTCTATTTTGGCTTATAATGATAAAAATTCTCTTCAGTCAAAATATGATGTGGCAGTTGTTCAAGCTGTAAGTGAATTGGCTGATGAGATAGCCTCAAAAAAGGGTATAAAGCTTAAAAATACAATTAAAGAAGAGGGAAGATGGATTATTAAGTTAATTACCTATATAGTATATTTTGGATCTATAATTGTAATATGGATCTTTATTTTAAGACCTCTATTAAATAGGATACGCAATGGCAAGTGATAAAAGAAGTGGTAAATTTTGGCCCTTAATGATTTTAACTTTTCTTTTTATTGGTATAACTCTTGCTTTTTGGACTGTTAAAAATACTAAAAGTATGCCTGTGCAAGAGTCTAACTCCTTTATGATGAAATATCAAATAGCTGATAAATATTATAATGAGATTCAAGAGGCAGAGGCTATATTTAATAAGAGTTATAATGCTAAAATTTTAGATATGAATCTATCTGATTTTAAACCAAAACATTTAAAAAGAAAAGTTTCTAAAATATATGCATTAAATAAACTCAATACAATTAGATATAAAGTGACTACTAAAGATGGAAAAAGTGTAAATGATGCAAATGTGACTCTTTTAGTTACAAGACCTCATACAAGAGCTGATGATAAATACTATTTTAATCCGCAAGTAAAGGATGGTATCTATACTTTTAAAAATGTAGATTTAAAAGATAAATATGGTAGATATATTTTAAGAGTAAGAATTCAAAAGGGTAAAGCTATAAAATTTATAGATAGTGAAGCTTACTATAAGCCAAAGGCAAAATAGAAAAAGGGTTTTTCTCTTTTTCTATTTTAGGAGGTCTATTTGCAAAAAGGTATTATT
>JAADEA010000069.1 GCA_013153675.1 Campylobacterota bacterium | reverse complement strand
CCTTTGTAGGAGTATCATTAATATATACAGAATATTTTTTTGGAAATAGAAACTTTATTTTTCCAAGAGCATTTTTAGCACTTGGTACCTGCATAAAATAGTATGGAATATGTTTTTTATTTTTATAGTATTTTCTCCAATTTACCTTACCAGGATCTACCCTTGGAGAATCTTCAGACCAGCTTTTATGAAGATACTTTCCTTGCCTTTCATAATAGTATGGATCTTTTATAAGATGTTTTAACATCTCCTTTTTAACAATACTCTCTGGAATTTTCCAATAAGGGTTTACTACAATATATCTCATTACATTATGAAAAACAGGAGTAGGATGATCTGGTTTTCCCACAATTACTCTCATTGTATTAATTAAATTTTGTCCCTCATAAAAATATAGTCTAAATGCTGGTATATTTAACTCTATTCTTACTCTTGGCTCTTGATGCCAAAACCATTTGATTCTATCTAAGTTTAATCTAATTAATTTGGCTTTATAAGAGGCTGGAATATTAAGAGCTTTTCTTGTTTGCCTATCTATAATACTATTTCCCCTTAATCCATGTCTAAGCTTAAATCTTTTTACTGCTTTTGCTAAACATTGATCATATAAGGTAGAGTCTAAATCTGTAGAACATCCCCTAATATCACCTACTAACTTTAGATGTCTTTTTATTGGCAAAATAGCCTTTGAACTCATTCCTGGCTTTAGGGTCTTTGTTTTTGGAACTTTGCCCCATCCTCCCTTTTTAGCAATATCAAGATATTTAATAAGATACTTTTTTAACTGTCTATATTTAAATCTTTTTGGCTCTGCACGATTTAGGGCATAATCTAAATTTCCTCTCATTACAGATTCTACTAAAAGCTTTTTTGAATCAACTACAGGTGGATATCTCTCCCATGCAACTTTATAATCATATTTTTTTCTTAACTCTTGAATTTTTCTATCAAAAGCTCTCCAATTAATTCCACCATAAATTAAGTAGTTCATATATTTTCTATATAAAGAGGTAATCTTTAGCTCTAAATCTATCTTATCTTTAGTAGATAGCTTTTTAATATTTTTTCTCTTTAAAAATCTTTTTAATTTGATATAATCACTATAATATGGCAAAGATGGAGATTTAGTTAAGTCATTATCTATCTCTTTTATAAAATTTTTTCCAAATTTTGTAAGACCATTTTCATCTACCCAAATTGGAACATAAAATAGATCTTTATAAAGAGTCCTAAAATATGGACTTGAGCTTTTACTTTTTGTTTCTAAAATTGTTGAAGCTTCATCAGCAAATTTTCCAATAGAAGCTCCATGCAAAAATAGAGATATACTAAGTGCTGCAACCACTCCTCTTTTCATCTTTGTAGCCTTATAAAAATTTATTATAAATATAACCTAAAGTATATCAAAAAAAGCTTCTCTACATCCGTGGAAGATTTTTTAAATCTAATTTCTTAAACTTCTCTTTAGTTTTTAAATTCCCATTTTGGGTAGTAGTCTCTTCTTTATCTTTTTGATATTTTTCTCTCTCTTTTAACTCATCAACTTTTTTAATAATTACAAATCTTTTACTTTTATTTTTATCTCCAAAAGATGGAAAATAACTAAGAGGGCTCTTATCAAAATAGACTAAAGCTGTAAATAAAGATATTACTAAAAATATCCCAAAATAGATATACTTCATATAAAACTCCTATTTAATCAAGAAGAGCCAAACTAAAAATACCCATTAGAGCTCCTAAAATAGCACCCCATATAACAAGCCACCCTAAATGCTCTCTCATCAATTTATAAACTATCTCTTTTACATCTTTAGGTGTTAACTCCTCTAATCTATTTCTTACCAATAATTTAACTCTATTTACCAAATCTTGGGCAATCTCTTCTTCATTAATAGGAATTATACTCTTTTTTTGATCTTCATCTATATTTTTTAGCTCATTTTTTATCTTTTTTACAAATTCAGCTTTTAAACTATCAATAGCATCTTGTGGAACTAAAGAGAGCAAGGTAGCCAATTTAGAACTCATTAAAGAGCTTTTTATTAAATCAAATACAATATCCCAATCAATCTTATCTAAAAAGTTATCAAAATATAATCTCTCCTCCTCTTTTAAAAATAGCACAATTTTCTCTTTTGTAAAAAATTGATTAATAATTAAATCCTCTAAAGAACTCTTTAATTTTTCAAAATTTTTCTCTATTATTCCAGAACCATATAAAAATGGAATCTTATTAAAGATCATATAGATAGCTATCTCATTTGTAAATGCTCCAATTAGAGCAAATAAAGAGGTATATGCTAAATATTTACCAATTTCTCCTTGAATATTTAAACCAATAATAAAAAATAAAAGTAAAACAAAAAAGATATATCCTACTCTTTTAATCTCTACCCTCCTTATAGATTCTCTTTAGATAATCCATTTTTGAAGATAGATTTAAAAGCACCATATCTGCCAATACAAGTGCCATCATCGCTTCTGCTACTACTACTCCTCTTACTGCAATAATAGGATCATGTCTTCCTTCTATTTTGAAATTTACATCTTTATTTTTTATATTAATGGTCTTTTGTTCTTTATAAATAGAAGGAGTAGGTTTAAAATAACACTTTACAACTATATCTTGAGAGTTACTAATACCTCCTAAAATACCTCCACTTCTATTACTCAAAAAGCCATTAGAAGAGATTTCATCATTATTTTGACTTCCCTTTAAGTTAGCTACATTGCTCCCTTCCCCTATTTCTACTGCCTTTACTCCATTAATACTCATAATAGCTGAAGCCAATATTGCATCTAATTTATAGTATATTGGTTCACCAAGACCAACAGGAACCCCTTTTGCAACTACTACAACCCCTCCCCCTAAAGAGTCACCACTCTTTTTTGTCTCTTTGATCTTTTCTTTGATCTTTTTTTCCATCTCTTTATCCAAAGCAAAAATATCGCTTCTTCTTGCATATTCAAAGTCAAAATCTTTTATTTCCAACTCTCCAACTTTAAATAATCCACCAAAGAGCTCAATACCAATCTCTTTTAATAAAAGTTTTGCAATAGCACCAGCTGCAACTCTTGCTGCAGTCTCTCTTGCACTACTTCTCCCTCCACCCCTATAATCTCTTATTCCATATTTATGCCAATAGGTATAATCTGCATGAGCTGGTCTAAATATATCTTTTATTTTTGAATAATCTTTACTCTTTTGAT
This sequence comes from Campylobacterota bacterium, assembly GCA_013153675.1. The sequence continues at coordinate 19,510 of JAADEA010000069.1, read as the reverse complement.
CTTTATTATAAATAACCATTCCAATAGGAGTTCCGGTAGATATACCCTCAAAAACTCCAGATAGTATCTCTACTTTATCATCCTCTTTTCTTTTTGTTGCAAACTCATTTTGACCTGGTCTTCTTCTATTAAGCTCTCTTTGAATAAAAGATTCATCAATTGCCAAACCAGCTGGTACACCATCTACTACAACTCCTATTGCCTTACCATGGGATTCACCAAAAGTTGTAAATTTAAATCTTATTCCAAAACTATTCATTTTACCTCTTCTTGAAGTTTTTTATAAGCAATTTCAGCCGCTTTTTGTTGGGCTTGTTTTTTACTCTTTCCAACAGCAGTTGCTAAAGTCTCACCATTTAATTTTACTGCAACATTAAACTCTTTTTTATGATCTGGTCCCTTTGTACCTAATAAGACATACTCAGGCGTTGTTCCAAAGTTTGCTTGAGTCAACTCTTGTAAAGAGGTCTTAAAATCTCTACATAGAGTATCTAAATCGATTTTTGGATAATTTTGCTCTAATAATTTATAGACTATCTCTCTTACTTTCTCTAATCCAGCCTCTAAATAGATAGCGCCCATTAATGCTTCAAAAGCATTTGATAAAAGAGAGCTCTTTTCTCTACCATTATTATTCTCTTCAGCTGGAGATAAAAGAAGAAAATCTCCTAACTGTATAGATTTTGCCAATAGAGCAAATCCATTTTCATTAACTAATGAAGCTCTCATTTTTGATAAGATCCCCTCATCACTCTTTGGAAATTTTTTAAAAAGATACTCTCCTATAATCAAATCTAATACCGCATCCCCTAAAAACTCTAACCTCTCATTATTATATGGCTTTTTATAGCTTTTATGGGTTAAAGCTTCAATTAATAATCCCTTCTCTTTAAAGCTATACCCAATCTTCTCTTCCAACTCCTCAATAGCACTCATGAATGCTCCTTAAATTTAATAGCTTCCTTTTTTGCCAAATAGTCACACCTTTCATTTTCAACATGTCCATTATGCCCTCTTACCCAAATAGCTTTTATATCATGATCTTTTGAAACTCTTAAATACTCTTCCCATAACTCTTTATTTTTAACCCCCTTAAAACCTTTAGCTATCCATTTATAAAGCCAATCATTAATAGAGTTGGCAATATATTGACTATCTGTCACTATCTCTACCTTGCAAGGCTCTTTTAATCTTTTTAACCCTTCTATTACAGCTTGCAACTCCATTTGGTTATTAGTAGCACTCTTTACTCCACCACTAAACTCTTTTTTTACTCCTTTATACTCTAAAATTACTCCCCATCCACCAGCACCAGGATTTCCAAGGGAGGAGCCATCACAATAGAGTTTGATCGCTTTTTTCTCTCTTTTGCTCAATTTTAACCTCAACTTTCATTCCAATATTATGACAATTTGGACATCTTAAAGAAGCTATTGGAAAATGTAATTTACATTTTGGACAAAAGTAAGAAAACTCCAAATCTGCACTATCTTCATTAGCTACTTTTGCACTATATAAAAGATCTATATAAAAATTTCCACTTTTTCTATTAGAACCCTCTTTTATATAACCTTTAATAAAATATAGCCTCTTTAAGATATCATTGCGCAAAATTATATCTAAAGATATCTGGGAGTTAGAAAGATTCCATAAAATATCAATTACTTCATTAAATCTTTCTACTTTAAACTCTTTCCATGCTAAATGAGGATTATTTTTAAAGAGCCACTCTAAAATATATCTATATAGATTAAGATTGTTCTCTTTTAATAAAGATAGCATCTTTTGACTTTTTTTATCAATAGATTCAAGAGATGTTTTAATCTCTAAAAATCTAACTGCTAAAGCTAACTCTTTAGTATCTTCTTTTAAATTAGAAAGGACTCTAATTACATCTTTTGCATTTTCAAAATCATATAATCTTTCATATATTAACTCTAAAGAGTATAAAATATCTTTTCTTCTGGGTTCTTTTGATAAAATCTCTAAATAGATATCTTGAGCTCTTTTTAAAAAACCTGCATTTAGATATAGATCTCCTATCTCCTTTAAAAGAGTGCTATCTTTTGTATGCTTAATTAAATATTTATAGATTTTTAGACTATCAGAGTAGTTCCCTCTCTTTGCAAAAGATTTAGCCAAAGCAATTAATGGCTCTTTTAAAATTGGATCATAATTTAATTTATCAATATCAAAAGAGACATTTTTTACATCAAATTTTTCTAAAAATTTAATAAGCCTCTTTTTTTCTTGATCACTTTTATAAAGATTCCAACCATAAGTTATAATAGAGATTAAAAAAGAGAGAAATATTAAAAGTAAAATTGAAAATATAGGATCATCATATGAGGGAAGCAAACTCTCCAACTGCTATATCCTTTTTAATGGCATTATAGCCAAGGAGAGATTTATTTCCTCCCTTAGCCAAAAAATTTTTTAGCCATATTTAATACACCCTCTACTCCACCTACTTTATCTAAAATATCTCCAAGCAAATTACTATCTTCTGAAGTGGCTTTATCTACTACTTGAGGTAGGGCATCTGCTAAAGCTTTTTTTGCACTATCAAAATCTATTCCTAATTTTTGAGCAAACTCTTCAATCTTTTCACTATCTAAAAGCTCAGTTACCTGCTCTGGGTCTATTGCTTTATTCTCTCCATCTCCTATCCATGAAGATATAATATCACCTAAATTACTATCATTTAATTTAGATACAATATTTGATAGATCAAAGCCATTTTCTGAATTAAATATAGATCCAAGCGCATCACTTATTGAATCAAGATCTAAATTTGAAGTAGATTCATCATCATTATTTTGAATTACGGAAGCACCAAGTTTTAAAAGGTCACTAAAATCCATTCTCTTCTCCTTTTTATTTGTAGTATAACACAAATCTATAAATATCTGCTATAATCTTGCCATGATTGATAACGCCTCAATAGAAAAATTAAAAAGCACAATTGATATAGTAGATGTTATTGGAAATTATATAGAATTAAAAAGGGCTGGAGCAAACTATAAGGCGCTTTGCCCTTTTCATGAAGAAAAAACTCCAAGCTTTGTAGTAAGCCCTACAAAACAGATATTTCACTGTTTTGGTTGTCACAAAGGGGGAGATGCTATAAAGTTTGTAATGGAGATTGAGCATCTCTCATATCAAGAAGCAATTATAAAATTGGCAAAAGAGTATAATATAGAGCTGCAATTTGTTAAAGGAGATGGCTCTTATTCAATTTTAGAAAGAGCTTTAGAGATTACATTAAAATTTTATAAAGAGAATTTAGACAAAAATAAAAGAGCAAAAGAGTATCTTCTAAAAAGAGGCATAAATGAAAATTCTATTGAAAAATTTGAGATAGGTTATGCTCCCTCATCTAATGAATTAATCTACTTTTTAAAATCAAATCATATCCCTTTGCAAAAAGCATTAGAAGCAGGGATATTGGCAAAAGATTCTCAAGATAGATATTATGCCAGATTGATTGAGAGAGTAATATTTCCAATCTTTTCACCTACAAATCGTCTAATAGGTTTTGGAGGAAGAACAATTACTAACCATCCAGCAAAATATATAAACTCTCCCCAAACAAAACTATTTAATAAATCAAGAGTTCTTTATGGATACCACTTGGCTAAAGAGCACATATATAGAAAAAAAGAGATAATTGTTACAGAGGGTTATATGGATGTAGTAATGCTTCATCAAGCTGGAATTAAAAATAGTGTGGCAACCCTTGGTACAGCCCTAACAAAAGACCATCTACCTCTTTTAAGAAAAGGAGAACCAAAAATCACTCTTGCATATGATGGAGATGAAGCTGGAATTAATGCTGCCTTTAAAGCAGCTAAAATGCTTTGTGCTCACAATTTTGAGGGAAAAGTTGTTTTATTTCCAAATGGAAGTGATCCTGCAGATTTAGTATCACAAGATAGACTTCAAGAACTATTTGAGCTATTAAGGGAGGGAGAAGATTTAGTATCTTTTGTTTTAGAGACTATTATAAAAAGTTTTAATATAAAATCTCCTCATGAAAAAGAGAGAGCTTTTAGAGAAGTAAAGAGTTTTTTAAATACTCTATCACCAATTATTCAAGAGAGTTTTATTGATAAAGCAGCATCTTTATTAAAAGTGCCAAAAAAGTTTTTTTTATCTAAAAAAGAGATAAGAAGAGATGATTTTAAAGAGGAGTTTAAAGATCCAGCAATTGAAGCTCTATTAAAAACACTTCTTTTAAATAGATCTTTAATAGATGAGGTATTAGATATTCTCTCTCCAGTTATGTTAAAAGAGTATCAAGCAACTTTTGAAGCTATTTTGGCAAATAATTTAGATGATCCAAAAGTTAGAGAGATATTAATTGATGAATCTATTGTACCTTTAAATGATAAGGAGATAGAAAAGCTTCTATTAGCAATTTTAGAGAGATTTTACAAAGAGAGATTAAAAGAGCTAATTGAAGATAAAACTATTCCCTTTAATAAAAAGAGCTTTTTAATTAGAAAAATAAAAAGCGATATAATACCCAGAATTAAAAAAGGAGAGTTAGTACCATATGAGAGCGATTTCACTATTTAGCGGTGGACTTGATAGTATGCTTGCAATAAAATTAATTACTCAACAAGGAATTGATGTAGTAGCCTTACATATAAAAACAGGCTTTGGAAGTAGAAAAGAGATAGAAGATCAACTATCTAAAAGAGCCAAGATGGCTGGTGCTACTTTAAAGGTGGTAGATGTGAGAGAAAAATATATTCAAGATATTTTATTTAACCCAAAATATGGATATGGAAAAAACTTTAATCCATGTATAGATTGCCATGGATATATGTTTAAAATAGCAAATTTAATGAGAAAAGAGCTAAATGCTTCATTTTTAATTACAGGAGAAGTAGTAGGACAACGCCCTATGAGTCAAAGAAGGGAGGCTTTAGATTATGTAAAAGAGTTAACTACAGATAAAGAGAATTTAATTTTAAGACCGCTTAGTGCCAAATTATTGCCTCCTACCACTCCAGAGCTAAAGGGGTGGGTAGATAGAGAAAAACTCCTTGATATAAAAGGACGAAATAGAAGCAGACAGTTACAAATGGCAAAAGAGTTTGGCTGGGAAGATTTTGAATCTCCTGCTGGAGGATGTTTATTAACTGAGCCTATATATAGTGCTAAATTAAGAGAATTTATTAAATATGATAAATTTGAAAGTGAAGATATTGAGATATTAAAATATGGCAGACATTTTAGATTACCAGATGGGGCAAAGTTAATAGTAGGAAGAGACTTAGAAGATAATATAGCTCTAAAAAAGATAGAGGTATCTAAATATATCCCTTTTTCTCTTCCTATTAAAGGACCATTTTCTCTAATTTCTAAAAATGCTTCCCTAAAAGATTTAGAACTTGGAGCAAAAATAGCTCTTACTTATGGAAAAAGTGATATAAATCAACTCTATGAAATAGAGATTAGTGGATATAAATTTAAATTAAGCCCATTTGAATCTAAAAAAGAGGCACAAAAATATTTCTTTAATGCTTTTTAAGATTTTTTAGGTAAAATTGCCCCTTCTATCTCTATGGGAAACTTTTAAAAAAGGAAAGTTCAATGCCTAAAATGAAAAGTGTAAAAGGTGCACTAAAGCGCTTTAGAATAAAAAAGAGTGGGAAAATTAAAAGAGGTACTGCTTTTAGAAGCCACATCTTAACAAAAGTAGATGGAAAACATCACAGAAAAATGAGAAAACCAAAATATGTATCTAAAGTTGATAAAAAAGAGATACTTGAAATGATTGTTAAGTAATCCCTTCCCCATTTTGGGCAAGTTCAAGGATAGCTTGACACCTTAAAGAATAAACAAGGTAAAGGAAGAGTATATGAGAGTAAAAACAGGAACTGTTAGAAGAAGAAGACATAAAAAGATCTTAAAACTTGCAAGAGGTTTTTATAGCGGAAGACATAAGCATTTTAGAAAAGCAAAAGAACAATTAGAGCACTCATGGGTATATGCCTATAGAGATAGAAAAAGAAGAAAAAGAGATTTTAGAAAACTTTGGATTATGAGAATAAATGCTGCAGCAAGATTAAATGATATTAGCTACTCAAGATTTATGCATGGATTAAAATTGGCTGGAATTGAACTTGATAGAAAGATTTTAGCCGATTTAGCAATGAATGAGCCAGAAAATTTTAAATTATTAGTTCAAAAGGCAAAAGAGGCTCTCTCATAAGAGAGTTATTGCCTTTTATTTAAAGTAGAGTTAATATCTTCTATAACCTTCTTGAATCTATTAATTAGCCCCTCTAAAAAGCTTTTACTCTTATTTAGATCTATTTCTATTTTATCTTTTGATGTCTTAATGCCAATAGCTTCACTGCCATTTTTAACCTTTTTACCAAACTCCTTTGTCTCTGCTTCAACCTTTTTAGCTACTTGATTTAAAAAGGTTCGAACCTTCTTTAAATCTATAATAATTTTACTATCATTTGTTTCTATTCCCATATTTCGAATAAATTTAAAATCATTGCTCAAATTATTCTCAAAAGGGGATTTAAAAGAGCTATTTATATCATCTCCATATACACAATTTAAACCTAAAAAAAGCACTAAAGTGACATTAAAAAAAATTTTTTTACTATTCATCTCTATCCCCTTATATATCGATTTTAGAGATTATATTATTTAAAAATTAATGATCGTTATTAATTTTTCATTATCCAATTAATGTTATATTTCTATAATAAATCATTCACAAGAACTCAAAAATTAAAGGAAAAATGGAGCATGTTAAGAAGTGCGAGTATAATATTGATATCACTTTCAATTATTACAAGTGGGGCTGCGGCTAAAAAAAATAGTAATAGTAATAATAAAAATAGCTCAAATTACATAAAAAAGATAGTAAAAGAGGGAAATAAATTTTACATTTTAATTGGAGATAAAAAGCATCCTCAAAAAATTCCAATAGGAAAAAAAGAATTAGAAGAGATTGCAAAAAAGGTTTTAAAAAAAGATGGTAAAAAAAGTGTAATTACAAAAAATAAAAAAACTAAAACAAAAAAAGTTGTAAAAAAAGAGAAATCAAAAAATAAAAAAATAGCTTCTAAAGGGAAAAAATCTTCAAAAACAACTCTAAAAAAGGGAGAATATATTGTACAGAGTGGAGATACTCTCTTCTCTATTGCCCTTAAATATAATGTCTCTCTAAGTGATTTAGTGAAAGCCAATAAATTAACGGCAAATTCTGTAATCCATCCAGGAGATAAATTAAAAATTCCTTCTAAATCTATTACTCAAGAAGCAAAAAGTGCAATTGCTTCTAAAAAGAGTAAAAAGAATTTAATAAAAAAAGAGATCTACCATACAGTTAAAAAAGGAGATACCCTTAAAAAAATAGCCAAAAAATATAATGTCTCTGTAAGAGATATTATTAAATTAAATAATCTCAAAAAAAATCCAAGAATGTATAAATTAATTGGAGAAAAGCTTCTTATTAAAAAAGTATCTATCAAAAAAGCTACTAAATCTCCTCAAATAAAAATAGTTAAGAAAAAGAGTCCTCAAGTAAAAAGAAATGCAAAATATTATAGAGTAAAAAGAGGAGATACAATTTGGAAAATTGCAAGAATGCATAATCTTACAGTAGAGGAATTAAAGCTACTAAATAGATCAAAATTAAGAAGAGGCTTAAGAAAAGGATCTCTTTTAAGAGTATCAAAAATAGAGGCAATTAAACTTAAAAAAGCTATTGCAAAGAGAAGAAGAGCTCAAAGGAAAAGAGTATATTTTAGCTTTTCTGAAAGAGGATTTAGTGGAGGAGGAGGCAATAATAGAATTGTAAGAGTTGCAAAAAGATACCTTGGCACACGATATGTATGGGGTGGAAATAGACCAGGTGGCTTTGATTGTTCTGGTTTTGCACAATATGTATTTAAAAAAGCTACTGGAGTAGTATTGCCAAGAATTTCAAGAAGACAAGCATATTATGGAAGATATGTTACAAGAAGCCAACTTAGAGCAGGCGATTTAGTATTTTTTGACACCTCACGCAGAAGAAGAGGATATGTAAATCATGTAGGAATCTATATAGGAAATACTAAATTTATTCACGCAAGTAGTGCAAAACATAGAGTAATTATTACAAGCCTAAATAGACCATTTTATAGAGCAAGATTTATGTGGGGTAGAAGAGTTAATTAGGGTTATAGAGGTATAACCCTAATATTTGGATCAAGCTTTTGTCTTAAAATTCCTTCAATTGCAAACAAAGTTCCTGTTGAAGCACTTGCGCAACCACTACAAGCTCCTAAATATCTAATATAGATATCTGTATTTTCACCATTTTCTTTAATATCTAAAATCTCCATATCTCCACCATCAAGAACCAACATATGTCTAATATGCTCATCAATAATAGCTTCAATTGCATCTTTTTTCTCTTCTAAACTCATTTGAGAGAACTCTTTATCTACTACCTTTTTCTTCTCTTTTAAAGATGCTTTTACTTTTGCAATAATATCTGTTAAATAGTATTGCATAGGAGGATTTAGAGGGGAGTATTCAATACACTTTTCACAAAAACCACCTGCTCTACTTAGATTAATCAACTCACCTACCTCTTCTACCTTATATCTTTTTATTAAATCTTGAGCTACTTCTAATGTAATATTGGCACATTTACACACTACCTCTTTATTTTGTAATTTTTCAATCTCATTATCAGCAATCTTATATAACATCTCTAATAAAAGAGCAACAGCATATTTAAATCTTGGTGCAAATGCATCTCTTTGAGGATGTTCTCTTAAAAAATAGTCTACTCCTTTATAGTTTAGAGATTTAAGCTCATCTATCTTCTTATTCCTTGCTACCAAAGCTATAATAGAAGCTGCTGCTACAACTTCTGGCTCTCCAAAAATCTCATATCTTATATCTAAAATCTTTTTTGAATCTTTATCAACTACCAGATGTAAAATAATTTCTAAACCACTCTCTTTTTCTCCAAAGGTATAACTTAATAATTCTCCATCTAATGAATCTATCTCCTCTTGATTAAAGGAGCCTATATTTTGAGGTCTATTTACTAAAGAATCTATCTTAAAATTTACAGTAACTGGCGGAAGCAAATCTAATTTAGCCATTAAAGCTCCTTTTTACAATATTATCTCTTATATATTTAACGCTCTCTTTTGTCTCTTTAATTACTATATCTATCTCCTCTTTTGTATTAAATCTACTTAGAGCAAATCCAACTACACTATATCTAAGCTTTCTATCAAGATTCATCGCATCTACTAAATTTACTCTTTTAAAATTTCCTAATGGATATAAAATATCAGAATATATAGCAATTTTTTTATAAGAGAGATATTCTACCAATAGTGCTGCTGGTACATCCTCAAAAGCCATATATATTGTATTTGGCACACTAAAAGCCCATGGAGAAAGAGAGTGTGCTCCATCTATCTCTTTTAATCCATCTAAAAGATAATCTCTTAACTCTCTTAAATCATCAATCTCAAAATTTAAATAATCTTCGCTAAGCTCAACTGCTTTAGCAAAACCACTAATTGCTGCAATATCTCTAAACTCTCCTCTAAGAGATCCATTTTTTATCTTGCTATCCCAAATTAGAGGAGGAATCTCTTGATTTTCCTTTATATATAAAGCAGCAATATTTGAAGGTCCATGAATTAGATGTGAAGAGATTATAAAATAGTCTGGATCAATTGCAAAAAATTCTAATGGAATTTTTCCAACTGCCCAACTTCCATCTACTAAAATAGGAACTTCATATCTTTTTGCTATCTCTTTAATCTCTTCAACTGGCATTATAATTCCTGAAGCATCATCCACATAAGGAATAGATATTAGAGCTGTTCTTGGAGTAATATAATCTAAAAGAGAATTGGGATCTATTCTACCCTCTTCAGTAATTGGAAGTTTAAATACTTTTACACCATTTTTTGCCAAAAATTCACTTAACTCAATCTCTGTTGCAGTTGCTCTTTGGCTAATAATAATATTATCCCTCTTACCACTTAAAATATCTCTAAAGTATATTCCCATAAATACTTGAGATATCGCCTCTTCCCTTGAAGAGGTAAAAAGAATATTATTCTTATTGGATACCTCTAAAAAAGCATAAAAACTATCTAAAGCCTTTTTATATATCTCTATCATCTCCTTTGATTTATAATGCCTATTATATAAAGTAGCAATTTGCGAATTTAATATAGGCTCCATTACACCAACCACATTTGGATCTAATTTGGTCAAATTGTTATTATCTAAATAGATCTCCATTTATATCCTTTATTTAGGAGAATTTTTATCTGGATTATACCATTTTTTTCTATCCTAAATAACTTCTTAAAAGCTTTACAACAAAAAATCCTCCTACCACCAGCCAAATATATAAAATAGAAGCTAAATAGAGAGGTTTAATTCCAAAAGCCTTAAATTTAGAAAATCTTGTATGAAGCCCAAGAGCACTCATAGCCATTGTTAAAAGAAAAGTATCTATATTATTAATTAGCTCTACACTCTTTTTTGGCAAAATATCTAAAGAGTTAAAACAGGCTACAACTATAAAGAATATTGCAAACCAAGGAATAGTTATTTTTGAAGAAGAGTTTTGTAAAGATCTATTTCTCTTTAATAGATAAATACCAAGCAAAATTAAAAAAGGAGCAATTAATAAAACTCTACTCATTTTTACAATTACAGCACTCTTTGCCATAATAGTATCAGCTCCATTTATAGAGCCAATTGCTACTACTTGAGCAACTTCATGAACAGTAGCTCCTGTATATATTCCAAACCCTTTTGGATCAAGAGAGAAAATGGACACTTTACTATCAACTAAAAAATTATATAAAATGGGATAAAAAAATAGAGAAATTGTTCCAAAGAGTACCACCATTGATACAGCAATAGCAACTTTTTCTTCACTTGCCTTTACTACTGGCTCTGTTGCTAATACTGCTGCTGCACCACAAATGGAAGCTCCGCTTGATATTAAAATAGAGCTATCTTGATCCAATTTTACTATTCTTTTGCCCACAATATATCCTGTAATAAATGTGGTAGTTACCATAATTAGAGCTGATAGAAAACCACTTAATCCAACATCTAAAATCTCTTGTAAAGTTATTCTAAAACCATAAAAGATAATTGCAAAACGAAGAATCTTCTTTCCACTGAATATAAAACCACTCTCATAAGGAGTCAAAAATTTATAAATACTATTTGCCAAAATAGCTCCAATAACAATTCCAATTACTAATGGTGATATAGCTAACTTTTTAAAAATCTCTAAAGAGGAGAGATAGTTAGAAAAAAGAGCAATTAAAAAGACTATTCCTACTCCAATTATCCAATTTTTATCTATCCTCATAAGTTATCCTTCAATATTTTTTATAACTTTTTTAAAAGTATAATCTTTTTTTGATATTATTCAAAATAAATTTATTTGATAATAAAAATAAATATAAGTGAGGATAAATGGAGATAACACTAAGGCAAATTGAGATATTTTTAAATGTAGTAACAATTGGTCATCTAACAAAAGTAGCTAAAAAGATGAATCTAAGTCAATCTGCAGTCTCAATGGCTATTAAAGAGTTAGAAAGTATATTAAATAAACCCCTTTTTGATAGACTTAGTAAAAAATTGATATTAAATGAGAGTGGTAGAAGCTTTTATAGAGCAATAGAACCTCTATATAGAAGGATGGAAGATATTGAAAATGAATTTAAAAACTCAAAAGATAAAGGGATTATTAGAGTAGGAGCAAGTACTACTATCGTAGATTATCTAATGCCCTCAATTGTATGTGATTTTATGGCTCAATATCCTGAAGTTAAAATAGAATTAAAAGAGGGAAATACAAAAGAGATCTCTTCTATGATAAAAAAAGGAGATCTTGATATAGGATTTGTAGAGGGAGTAGTAGAAGATAGTGATATTATAAAAGAGACTATCGCCTCAGATGAGCTTGTAGTAGTAACATCTAATGAAAAATTAAAAAATAAAACCTTTTATATTGATGAGTTAGCCAATTATAAATGGGTTTTAAGAGAAAAGGGAAGTGGAACAAGAGAGGTCTTTTTAAACTATATAAAAGATAAAGTAGCACATCTAAATATTTTTTTAGAGTTAGGTCATACAGAATCAATTAAAACCCTTCTTTTAACAAAAAAGCCAATTAGTGCTCTTTCTATTTTAGCAGTAAGAGAAGAGATAGAAAGAGGAGAGCTTTTTAAAATAGAACTTAAAAATTTTAAATGTACAAGAGACTTTTTTGCAATATATCATAAAGAGAAATATAAAAGTGAACTATTTCAAAACTTCTTTACTTTTGCAAAAGAGAAAATAAAAAATGCTTTAGAATTTAAAAAGGTCTGTTCTAACTAAAAAGATTTGGCTCAATAATATTTTTGCAAAAACTCTTTCTATGGATGGGAGATAAACCATTTATCTTAATTATCTCCCTATGTTTTTTTGTACCATATCCTTTATTATTTTTAAAATCATAAATTGGATATAATTTATCATACTCTTGCATTAGTGCATCTCTATAAACTTTAGCCAAAATTGAAGCTGCTGCTATTTGAGCTATTTTTTGATCTCCTTTTACTAAATAAGAGATATTAGATACACCAAAAGTACTATTTCCATCAAAAATTATATTATAGTTACTAAAAAAACTTTTTATCTCTTCTAAAGAGAGTTTAATAGCTTGAGAAATACCAAAATTATCTATAAAAATAGAATCAATTGTTACAATATGATAAATTGAACTTTTAATAATTTTTGCAAATAGCTCTTTTCTCTTTTTAGGGGATATCTTTTTTGAATCATCAATTCCACTAATATACTCTTTTAAAACAACACCACATACTACTAAAGGACCAGCAATTGGTCCCCTTCCTGCTTCATCAATACCACAGATAGATTTATTAAATAATTCTATTTTGTGGTGAGATTGTTCTATTAACCTTTCATTTATCATTCGTTATTCCACAATTAACACTTATTTAATATAATTTCAATGTAGAGGTTATAAGCCTCTTTGAAAAAGACTCCTTGTTATAATTACAAAAAGAGTTTTCCTCCTTGTTTCTCTTTTTGTAATCCTTCTCCCAAAGGCTTGCGGCTCTCGGTGCTTAAAGCACCGAGAAACTATTTCTTATAAAAATGGTGCTTCGCGCCTTTTGATTTTAAAAACTCCTCCATTCTTTTTTGACCAAGTTTTCTTGCATAATCTAAGGCATTCATTCCAAAATTATCAACCTTATCTATTGAAACACCTTCATTAATTAAATATTCAGCTATCTCTTGATCATTAAAACTTGCAGCCAACATTAATGGGGTTATCTTACTCTTTCTTCTGCTCTCATTTAAATTAAAACCACTCTCTTTACAAAGTTTTAATATATCAATTCTTCTATGTTTAATTGCATAATCTATTAGACTAAGCCCCTCTTTTGTTGCATAATTAATATCTAAACCATATTTTAATAAAAGTTTAAACATATCTAAAGAAGCACCAATTAAAACAAGATAAAATATAAAAGGAATCTCTTCATCTTCTTCTAAATTATACTCTCTTGCAATTGAGATATCTTGATTTAAATCTATCTCTTGGCTTTTTAGAATCTTTTCTACTTCAAGGAGGCTATCTCTTTTAATAGCCTCAATTAACCTCTCATCCACGACTACTCTTTAAATCTACCCAGCTCTCCCAACATTGAAAGAGCCTGGCTTTTTTTATTATCTTCAATCATTTTAAAAAGATCATTAATTGTACTCATTAACAAAATCTCTAAAGACTCTTTATCTTCTAATAAAGAATCATCAATAGAGAGATCTACTATCTCCCCTGCTCCATTTGCACTAATAGAGATCATTCCACCTCCACCCTTAGCAGTAACTTGAGTAGATTTAATTTTTTCTTCTAACTCCCTACCTTGTTCTTGAATCTTTTGGAAGATCTCTCCCATCTTAGAAAAGTCTAACCCCTCAAACATATCTACTCCAATGTATCTATTTTTTGCTCGATTTTATTATTATCGCCTACTATAATAATAGTTGGTTTAAACTCTTTTGCCTCTTCTTCACTCATTTGAGCATATGCAATAATAATAATTTTATCTCCTACATGCACTTTTCTTGCTGCAGCGCCATTTAGACAGATATCACCGCTTCCCTTCTCTCCTGCAATAACATATGTACTAAATCTCTCACCATTATTAATATTTACAATATCTACTTTTTGTCCTACCTTAATATTGCTTGCCTCTAAAAGCTCTTTATCTATAGTAATAGAGCCAACATAATGCAAATTTGCATCTGTTACTGTGGCTCTATGAATCTTACTATATAACATAGTAATTGTCATTTCTCTCCTTCAATAAATAATCACTATAATTATACTATTTTCTTACCAATTCAGAAGGAGGTATTGGATCTTCCCAATATTGTGGATCAATTAGGTACTCTTCTACTACTTTTCCACCTAATATATGTTCATCAATAATTCTATCAATCTTCTCTTTTGTAAGTCCTACATACATATGGTGTCCTGGTTCAATTAACATTACTGGACCAAGTTGACATCTTCCTAAACAGCTTGTTTGAATTGGTTGAACTGTTGCTATAATTCCAAGAGTCATAAGTTTTTGAGCCATATATCCAAAAAGCTCTTGAGACTCTCTATCATCACTCCTTACACAACTTGGTTTTGGCATTCCAGCTGGTGCACTTTGTTGACATTTAAAAATATAATATGCTGGTTGTGGCATTCCCATTCCACTATTAATCATATATACTCCTTAGATAAATTAAGATAAAAATTATCCGATTTAATTTTATCATATTTTTCTAAAAGATTATGAAGCTTTATCTCTTTTTTGTTAAACTTTTTTAATAATTTAAATTAGGAGTAGAGGATGATTAAAGTTGCAATTAATGGTCTTGGAAGAATTGGTAAACTAATTCTTTGGCACTATGTGCAAACAAAAGATAAGAATATACAAATAGTAGCAGCCAATGGTGGAAGCGGAACTCCAGAAGATTTAGCATATATGTTAAAATTTGACTCTGTTCATGGAAAATTTCCAGCTCAAATTGAATGGGATAGTGAAAGTATCACTATTAATGGAGAAAAAATAGCAATCTTATCACAAAGAGATCCAGCAAAATTGCCATGGAAAGAGCTTGGAGTCGATATAGTATTAGAGTGTAGTGGTAAATTTACAAAGAGAGAGGATGCATCAAAACATATTGAAGCTGGCGCTAAGAAGGTAATTATTTCAGCTCCAGGAAAAAATGAAGATATTACTATTGTATTAGGAGTAAATCAAGATCAATATAATCCAAATGAGCATCATATTATCTCAAATGCAAGCTGCACTACAAACTCTTTAGCACCCGTAATGAAAGTATTAGAAGAGAAATTTAAAGTTATAAGCGCTCAAATTACAACAGTTCATGCTTATACTTCAAGCCAAGTTACTATCGATAGAAAAAAACCAAGCAAGCATAGAAGAGGAAGAGCCGCTGCAATAAATATAATCCCAACTACAACAGGAGCAGCAAAAGCTACTACAAAAGTAATTCCATCTCTAAAGGGAAAAATGAATGCCATGGCTCTAAGGGTACCTGTACCAGATGGTGCAGTTACTGAGATAGTAGCAATTTTAGAGAAAAAAGTAACACCTCAAGAGATAAATGATACTCTAAAAGAGGCATCTCTAAATGAACTAAAAGGGATTTTAGAAGTTACTTATGATGAAGTAGTATCAAGTGATATTATTGGCAATCCTCACTCTTCTATTGTAGATGCACTATCTACTGATGTAGTTAATGATAATATGGTAAAAATCTTAGCATGGTATGATAATGAGTTTGGATATTCTAAAAGGGTTTTAGAATTAGCACTTCTTGTAGCCTCTAAAATGTAACTACTCCCCTTTTTGGGGATTATATAAAATTTTAAAATTGAAGATTTTTCAACATAAAAAATATCTTTTTGAAAGAATTTCTAATTTATAATTTAGCACAAATTTTAGAAAACTTCTTTAATTTTTGCCTTAAAATTAGTGCTCTTTGGCTCATCCACAAAAAATACATTTTTAATAAAAAATTAAACTTTTGCAATATTTTTTTAAAAAAATTTCATTCTTTATAATAAATATTTTTTTTATATAAAATCTCAATTTTTAGTTGCTACAAAATAAACAAATTATTAATAATTAAATAGATTTTTAATTTAATCTTAAAAAAATAGTTGTTAAAATAAGAGTGTAAATCAAAAAACAAGGAAGACCCATGAAGATTTCAACTGTTAAGTATTCACTTATTGCATTTGCCGCAGCAGGAGTAGTTCTAAGCGGATGTGCAGAACAACAACTTAATTCACCAAATAGAAGTGGTGCTACAAGCGTACAAGGAGCTGGTTGTACTGAGCAACCAATTAAGCCACCAAATGCAAGACCAGGTGAATGTTATGCAAAAGTATTAGTTCCACCTAAATATAAAACAGTTACTGAAAAAGTATTAGTAAGCCCAGGTGGAGAGAAGCTAAAAGTTATTCCTCCTAAATATGGATGGAAGACAGAAAAACGCCTTGTAAGAGAGGCTGGATATAAATTGGTTCCAACACCTCCAGTATATAAAACTGTAACAGAAAGAGTAATGGTAGAGCCACCTAAGAAAAAAATCATTACAATCCCAGCAAAATATAAAATCGTAACTGAAAGAGTGTTGGTTGAACCAGGTCATACAGAATGGAGAAAAGGTAGAGGATTACAAACAAGAATTACTGAAGGAAAAGTTACTGATATTGACTGTTTAGTAAAAGTTCCTCCAAAATATAAAACTGTGAAGAAGAGAGTTATGGTATCTCCACCTCAAACAAAAGAGGTTGTAATTCCACCTAAATATAAAACTGTTACTAAAAAAGTACTTGTTAAGCCTGCAGGAGTTAAAAAAGTTCCTATTCCAGCAGAATATAAAACAGTTCGCGTAAGAACTATTATTGAACCAGCAAGAACTGTGAAAGTTACAACACCTCCTAAATATACAACTGTTACAAAAAGAGTTAAAGTTAGCGACTCTTACTTTAAATGGGTACCTGTTAAGTGTAACAGTGTAGTTCATTAAGATATAATATGCCGCACTTTATGCGGCATATTTAATTAAAGGATAAAATTGAGAAAAATTCTTCTTTTTACTCTTTTGCTTTCTATTTCTAATAGCAAATGTATTTATGATATAGTAGAAAAACTAAAAAGCTCTTATCCTCAAATTAAGGGATGCAAAGATAACTATCTTATCTTTCAAGATGGAACAAAAATATTATTTGATGATGAAAAACAAAAAAGTTTTAATGAACTATTAAATAATCCTGATATTGAAGATATGTTTAAATTTAAATATCCGCTCAATAAAATTATTCCTTCTAAAAATTTTGATCCAGGTAGAATTAGAAATGATCTATTTTTTAAAAAAATATATGGAAAAAGTGCAAATGAGGTAAGAAAAAATTTAAGATATATTAATTGGTTTGGAAAGAAAATATTAGTTACAAAAGTAAATAATATTGATAAGAAACTCCAGGCAATTGAAAAAGAGCTAAAAAAATTACCAAAAGGTTATAGAAAATTTCTAACTCCAATTGGCGGAACTTTTAAATGGAGATATATTGCTGGTACAAAGAGACTTAGTGTTCACTCTTTTGGAGCAGCAATTGATATTAATGTTAAATACTCTCACTATTGGAAATGGAGTAAAGATTTAAAATATAAAAATAAAATACCATATAAAATAGTTGAAATTTTTGAGAAGTATGGATTTATATGGGGTGGAAAATGGTATCATTATGATACTATGCACTTTGAATATAGACCTGAGCTTTTAAAATAAATATTAAAGAATTTTTACCTCTTAACACCTCTTTTAAACTCTTAAGAAAATTTTATTTTTTAATTGATAAAGATCAATTTTTTGGATAAAATGTAACATCCTAAATAGGTAGGAGTTAATAAAATAGACAAAGGAGGATTTATGAAAAAATTGCTAATTGCTTCTTTAGCAACAGCTGCTATGAGTATGAGCCTATTTGGAGCTAAATTTATTACTATTGGAACAGGTGGAGTAACTGGAGTATACTATCCAACAGGTGGTGCTATCTGTAGGATGGTAAATAAAATGAAAAAAGAAACAGGTATTAGATGTTCGGTAGAATCAACGGGTGGATCTGTATATAATGTAAATACAATTAATGCAGGAGAGCTTGATTTTGGTATTGCCCAAAGTGATGTAGTATATCAAGCTTACCATGGTACAGGAAAGTTTAAAGGTAAACCTATTAAAAAATTAAGAACTCTAATGACAATTTATCCAGAGCTTTTAACATTGGCTGTTAGAAAAGATAGTGGAATTAAAAAAATTCACGATATTATTGGAAAGAGAATTAATATAGGAAATCCTGGAAGTGGACAAAGAAATACTGTTGAAGTACTTTTTAAAGAGTCTCCTGTACTTAGTTTTGATAAATTAAAAGCAGCTGAGGAATTAAGAGCTGCAGAGTGTCCAAATGCTCTAAAAGATAACCAAATTGACGGTTATTTCTATGTTGTAGGACATCCATCTGCTAATTTTAAAGATGCAGCAAACTCTGTACCAATTGATTTTATCAATATAGATGAAAAAGATTGTCCAGCAGTTGCTAAAATATTAAAAAAATATCCATATTATGCTAAAGGTGTAATTCCAAAAGGATTATATAAAGGTATTGACCACGATACTACAACTTTTGGTGTAAAAGCTACTCTTGTAACAACTGCTGACATGGATGATAAAGTTGTAACTGCTGTTTTAAAAGCTATTTTAGATAATTTTGAAGAGTTTAAAAAACTTCACCCAGCATATAAAACTATTACTAAAGAGTCTTTAGTTCAAGGACTTGGAGCACCACTTCATCCAGCTGCTGAAGCTTATTTCAAAAAAATTGGTATTTTAAAATAGCCTCTTTAGCGCAGTGCTTCTGCGCTAATTTCAAAGTAGATTAAAATGGTATTTTGAAAAAAGTTATTATTATCATCGCTTACCATCACAAATCGATTTTTCCCAACTTTTGCTAATCCTTCAAAATTATCTACTAAAAATCCCTTCCCACTATTTAGCTCTAATAGAAGTTTTGAACTTTTATTTTTTAGATCATATAAAATCAAATCTATAAAAAATGGAGCAAAAAAACCACCAAAGGAGCGCTCTAAAATTAAAATATGATCTTTATCAACACTCTCTATTGCACTAATTGCACATCTTTTATGTTTAATCAAATTTAGATTAAAACTTTTTTTAAAAAAAAGAGAATATATCTTTTGTTTACACTTTTTAACTCCCTTTGGAGGATATTCAAAAGCAAAAAGTAGTTTATATATTGGATGAAATGTTAGAGCTTCAACACTCTTATTAGAAGATCTAACATTTATCTTTTTAT
>JAADEA010000149.1 GCA_013153675.1 Campylobacterota bacterium | reverse complement strand
AAAAGCTAAAGGATCCATCCATAGTTTTTTAGCTTCTTCAAAATCAATCCCATGTTTAAGCTTGTTTATTTGACTCTTTTTTTCATCATACTCAAACTCCATTTAATAAGTATACCATAAAGTTTACCTTTAAAATAAAACTATTCTTAAATTATTCAAAATCTCTAAAAAAGTTTACTTTTGCTACAATATTAAAAAAATAAAGGGGCTAGTTTGATAGGCAATATAATTGAAGGGCTAATTGAGCTACTTACAAGCTTTAATGGAATGCTTTATCTTAGTGCATATCTTATTGGAGGGATTCCATTTGGATATTTGCTTGCAAAATATGTTGGAGGAGTTAATGTAAAAGAGGCTGGCAGCAAAAATATTGGAGCAACAAATGTCTTAAGAGTGCTAAAGCAAAAAGATGAAAAGCTAGCAAAAAAGCTTGGAGCATTAACTCTGTTTTTAGATGCAATAAAAGGGGTTATTGTTCTTTTAGTTGCAAAATATCTTGGAGCAAGTGAATTTACTTTATGGTCAGTTGCAGTCTTTGCAGTGCTTGGACATTGCTACTCTCCATATCTAAAATTTGAAGGTGGAAAAGGAGTAGCAACTGCCTTTGGAGTATTGCTATTTTTAATTCCAATTCCAACTCTAATTGCTCTTTTAGCTTGGGCAATTAGTGCAAAAGTTTTAAAAATATCATCTTTATCTTCGCTAATTGCTCTAGCAGTTCTTTTAATTAGTGCAAAAATTATATATCCAGATGGGCTTCCTGGAATCTATTCATTTGCCCCACTTTATCTAATTGCATTTATTATATTTTATAAACATATTCCAAATATTAAAAGATTGCTTTCAAAAGAGGAAGGAAGAGTAGTTTGACAATAGAGATTGAAGATTTTAGATTTAAAACTATTATTGGTGTGCTAGATTTTGAAAGAGAAAAAGAGCAAGAGGTAATTATTAACCTCAAAGCCTCTTATAGCTATGAGAATAAGAGCTATATAGATTATGTGCAAATTTGCAATTTAATTAAAACTCTTATGCAAGAGCAAAAGTTCTTTTTATTAGAAGAGGCATTAGTTGCTATTAAAGAAGAAATCTTTAAAGAGTTTGAATTGATTGATTCTCTTTATCTAAAAATCTCTAAACCAAACATTTTAAAAGATTGTATCGTCTCTCTCTCCAATAGGTGGGAAAGAGAGTATTTAGAAGAGTTTTAAAACCTACCAAACATCATAAATCTCCACAATCTCATAATCAGAATTTGAAGCTACTCTTCTATAATATCTTTTAGACTTTCTAGGAGTCTTATTTATTTTTCTTTTTTTTACATATCTTCTTATATACTTCTTTTTAGAGCGTTTATAGGTTTTATACCTTTTTTTGCTCCGTTTAACTACATACCTCTTTTTTTTCTTCTTTACCTTTATTCTCTTTTTAGCCAAATATCTACTTGCATCTCCATATATCTTTACTCTTGTTCCAATTCTACTCCAATACCAAAGCTTTTTTGCAGTCCTTTTAGAGACTCTTATACATCCATGGGAGGCTGGATATCCAGGGAGATAGCCTTGATGTATAGCAATTCCAGTATTGGTTAACCTTAGCATATAGGGCATCTTTGCTCCACCATCAGGCTCAGGATATTTATTTGAGACATGGTCTATATCTTTTTCAATAATCCTAAACCACCCATTAGGGGTCTTATGAGTACTCTTTCCAGAAGAGATATTTCCACTAAAAACAACTTTTCCATTCTCTAAAGCATAAATCTTTTGTTTAGATAAATCTATCTTTATCAACTTAGAACTATATAAAAAAAATGGAACTAGAATCACTAATAACCACTTCTTCATCTCTTATTTCCTTTCTTATAAATTATAACGCTATTATGCAATACCTACTGGGGTATATTTAAAAATATTTCATAATGAAAGATAACCCTCCTTTTAGACCAACTTAAGAAGATAAAATTCACTTTTTTAAAGATAGTTTAAAATATGGAGTTTTTTATGGTATAATTTAAGAAAAAATTAATAAATGGGATTGAATAATGAGAATATTAATAATAGAAGATGAAGTAACTCTAAACCAGACATTAAGTGAGGGTTTAAAGGAGTTTGGATACCAAAGTGATATTGCTGAAAATCTAAGCGATGGAAGATATCTTTTAGGTATTAGACACTATGATTTAGTTCTTCTTGATTGGATGTTACCCGATGGAAATGGAATCGATTTAATTCCAGAAATAAAGAATAAGAGTAATAAGACTGCTGTAATAGTTCTTTCTGCAAGAGATGATAAAGAGAGTGAAATTGCAGCATTAAAAGCTGGGGCAGATGATTATATTAAAAAGCCATTTGATTTTGATATTTTACTTATGAGAATTGAGGCAAAACTAAGGTTTGGAGGAAGCAATATAATAAAAATTGGAGATTTAATAATAAATCCAGAAGAGGAGAAAATTATCTATAAAGGTGAGAGTGTAGAGTTAAAAGGAAAGCCATTTGAGGTTTTGACCCATCTTGCAATGAGAAAAGACCAAATTGTCTCAAAAGAGCAGCTTTTAGATGCAATTTGGGAAGAGCCTGAGCTTGTAACTCCAAATGTGATTGAGGTTGCAATCAACCAAATTCGCCAAAAAATGGACAAACAATTAGGAATTACAACAGTTGAAACGGTTAGAAGAAGAGGTTATCGTTTTTGTTTCTCAGAAGAAGCTTAAGGGTTAACTTTCTACTAAAACTTAGCGTTGCTATGGCAACGCTGGTATTAATAACTTCATTCTCTCTTTATATCTATATAAAAGTTAAATCAAATTTAGAGATAAAAGAGTCACTAGAGCAGCAAGCTAAATATCTATTAAAAGACTTTTATAATCTTCCTAATATCCTAAATACTCAAAAAGATATTTTAAAAAACTCTTTAAATATTGAGGCAAAACTGCAAAATGCCCCCTATTTAAACTTTAAACCCAAATATTTTAGAATAATAAAAGATAAAAATAAATATTATATGCAAGGATTTTTTGCCTATAACTTTAGAAGCCAAACCTATTTAGTTCTTACAAAAGATATAACCAAAAAGATTAATCT
Source organism: Campylobacterota bacterium (assembly GCA_013153675.1). The sequence continues at coordinate 2,629 of JAADEA010000149.1, read as the reverse complement.
TCAAAATGTGGTCTATAAGGCAGTAATTTTAGTCAATATAGCTTCATTGGTAATTATTATTATATATGCCTTTTTTCTATCTAAAATGTTAATTAGACCAATTAATATAGTAAGCAAAAATATTGCCAAGATGAATGAGACCAAGCTTAATAAGATAAATATAAAAAATCTTCCTCAAGAGTTTGAACCTTTAGGGATTGCAATCAACTCTTTAATCAATAAAGTTGATAATTTTATAAAATATAAAAAGGAGCTCTTTATTGGAGCCGCACATGAGCTAAAGACTCCATTAGCTGTTATGAAGACAAAAGCCCAAGTCTCACTATTAAAAAAAGATAAAAGTATAGAGTCTTTAACCAAAGCGCTAGAGCAAAATATTAAATCAATTGATACTTTAAATAATACTATTGAATCAATCCTTGCTTTTGGAAGAGCTGAAGGGGCTCAGTTTGAAGAGAAAAAAGAGATTGATATAATAAAATTTATTGAGGATTTAATAGAGGAGTTTGAGATTGTAGCAATTAGAGAAGAGAAGTTTATTATAAAAAAGCTTCGTCCACTATCTTTAAAAACTAAAATTCAACCCTCTCTCTTAAGACAGATTCTACAAAATCTTATCCAAAATGCTATTAGATTTACTCCAAAAAAGAGCAGTATAAAAATAAGCTCCTTCTTATGCAAAAACTATTTGGTAGTAAGAATAAAAGATAATGGACCAGGGGTTCCAGAACACTTTGATATTTTTGCTCCATTTAAAAGAGCTAAAAATTCTCCCGGAACAGGACTTGGATTATTTCTAGCAAAAAATGCGGCTAATTCAATTGAAGCAAAACTATCTTTAAAGAATAGAGCCCACAAAAAGGGCGCAGTTGCTACAATTATGTTACCAATTCATTAATTTTTTTTAAGGTTGTTTATAATTAAAGACTATTTAAGATTAAATAAGTTATAAAGCATTGTAATTAAAATTATAACAACAAAAAGGTAGAGCTATGGCACTAATGATAACTGATGAGTGTATTGCGTGTGATGCTTGCAGAGAAGAGTGTCCAACTGGTTCAATCGAAGAGAATGACCCAATCTATATTATTGACCCAGATAGGTGCACTGAGTGTGTTGGCTTTTTTGATGAGCCTCAATGTATTGCTGTTTGTCCAGTTGATTGCATTGTTCCAGACCCAGATAATGTAGAGAGCATTGAGGAGCTAAAATATAAGCTAAAGCAACTTGAAGAAGAGGCATAATATATGCCCAAACGAGTTGCTATTATCGATATTGGTTCAAACTCTTTAAGATTAGTAATTTTTCAACGCACCAGTAGATTTGGTTTTCACCTTATTAACCAACTAAAATCAAATGCTAGAATTAGTGAAGGTAGCTTTGAAAATAAAGGATATCTTCAACCAAAAGCAATCGCTAGAACAATATCTACTCTTTCTACCTTCCAAGATGTAATTAAAGATTATAAAGCTAAAAAGACCTTAGTTATTGCCACGGCTGCTGTTAGAAATGCTCCTAATAGATTAGAGTTTCTTAAAGAGGTAAGAGAAAAGACTAAGCTAAATATTAAAGTAATAGATGGGAAAAAAGAGGCATTCTTAGCCGCAGTGGCAGCTAAAAACTTATTACCAATCAGCAATGCCGTTACAATTGATATTGGTGGAGGCTCAAGTGATATAGCCTTAATTAAAGATGAAGAGATAATTGATACTATCTCTTTAAATATTGGAACAATTACAATAAAAGAGCTATTTTTAGACAAAAATAAAAGTATAGAAGAGGCAAGAGAGTTTATAAAAAAAGAGATATCAAAAATTCCACCATCATTTAAGGGTGATAAGATTGTTGCAATTGGAGGAGTCTTAAGAGCTCTAGCTAAATCTATTATGGAGCTAACCAATTATAGCTTTAAAAAGATACACGCCTTTGAGTACTCCTTTTCAAACTTCACTTCACACTTTGAAAATATATTAAATGCCAAAGATAATAAAGAGCTTAAAAAGCTTTTTATAAAAGAGAGTAGATTTGATACTATTAAAAGTGGTCTATTGATATTTAAAGAGATAGTAGAGCATCTAAAAATAGATAATATCATTACAAGTGGAGTTGGAATTAGAGAAGGGCTATTTTTATATGATATGTTAAGAGGAGTTGGAGGAAAATTTCCAAAAGAACTAAATCCAAGTATTGTAAGTATTAATGATAGATTTGACCTACTAAAGCTCCCTATTAAATATAAAGTAAAGATTGTAAAAGAGCTATTTAATACTTTAAGTTCAAAAGCAAATCTAGATAGCTTCTATCTAAAACATCTAACTGATGCCACTAAAATTAGCAATATAGGAAAGACTCTAACAATCTACGAAGAGCACAAACACGCATACTATATTGCATCCCAAGAGCTAAACTGGAAATATACCCATAAAGATATGCTCTTAATTGCTATAATTTTGCGCTCAAAAGGGGATAAATTAATCTATAAACCCCTTAAAAAAGAGCATAAAAGCCTTTTACCTTCCAAAAAAATTATCAAATGGCTAGGATTTATATACACACTTAGCGATATTTTATTTAGCTACTCTTATAGAATAAAATATCACTTTGAGATAAGAGATAACTCTTTAATAAT
>JAADEA010000082.1 GCA_013153675.1 Campylobacterota bacterium | reverse complement strand
CTCTTTATAAAAAAGAGTTTGAAGAATTTAATTCTCAAAGAGATATCTCTTTAGGAAAATTTAAAAATGAGGAAGAATATATAGAACAACTAAAAAATAAAACAGTTTTTTTAATTGAAACTTTAGGTTATGAGCCATTTGAGGTTTAATAGTGCCAAAAGCACTATTTTTGAAGAAGGGGTAAGAGTTTTGTAGCATCTATATGATTAGCAAATTTTCCCAAAAACTCTTTTGTCTCTTTTGATTCTAAAATATACATTCCTGCGATTTCTCCAAGTTTGCCAAAAGCATTTGCAATAGCTTGAGGTCCTTCATATTTAATTGCATCTTTTAACTCTTTAGAGCATCTATCACTAAGTAAAGTAGTAACATACTCTCCCATCTCTTTATTTACCTCATCTTCATCTTTAGAAGAGATAGATACATACTTTTTTAAATCACTATCTTGAGCATATGCGAAAAAGATCCATCTTTTAAGTAATTTTATCTCCTCGGGCTTAGATTTTTTAATTAAACACTCACTTAATTTATCTGTAAATACTCCACCATTTGCAATAGAAAATAGTAAGGCTAAAATAACACTAAACTTTTTCATATTAATACCTTTATATGTGATATATAAAAGTATATCTAAATTGGAGCTTATTTTTTCTTTTTTGGTAGAAATAGTATTATAGCAGTAGTAATTAAGACTCCAATCATTAAATAGAGATGAAGATGCATTGAATCTATTTTTATAAGTTCTGGAAGAGCCATTTTTACCTCAGGTATAAAGTGGTGGCGCGGGGCGGAATCGAACCGCCGACACAGGGATTTTCAGTCCCTTGCTCTACCGACTGAGCTACCGAGCCTTTAAATCAAAAGCAGTGAAATTATAATCATTTATTCTTAAATTATTATTAAATTACTCTCTTTTTAATATAAATTCTCTAAATTTCTCCCCTCTTTCTTTATAAGATTTAAATTGATCTAAACTTGCAGCAGCTGGAGAGAGTAGTGCAATCTCATCTTTTGTTAAAGACTCTTTTATAATAGATACGGCTTTTTTTAGGGTATTACATTTAATAGCTTTAAGATTATATTTTTTAGATAGTTCTTCTATCTTTGTAGCATTGCTTCCAATAGCATATATAATTAGGTTATACTTTTTTAATTCTTCAAAAAGAGGAGTTAAGTTAGCACCTTTATCATCTCCTCCTAAAATTATATGCATCTTTTTATCTTTAAATGTCTTTAGAGCTTCTATTGTAGCATCAATATTTGTAGCTTTTGAATCATCTATCCAAACTCTTCCTAATTGGTCAATTATCTTTTCTTGTCTATGTCTATCTGGTTTAAAGCTATTTATTAAATTATAATCTATCTCATCAAATAGAGTTTTTGTTACACTAAGAGCAAGAAGGGCATCTAATAGAAAAGCTCCTTTAAAATCTATTTTAGAAGGGTCTATCTCAAAAAAAGATGCCAAATCATCTATACCTTCATATTCTACTATCCAAGCGCTACTTTTTGGTGGATTTAACCCTTTTGGAATTAAAGCCAACTCTCCCTCTTTCATCCTTGCAATTGGAGATAATTTGGCATTTTTATAATTTTCAAAATTCTCATGCCAGCGAATATGATCTGGTGTAATAGGGAGCAAAATATATATATTAGGAGCTGCTTTTTTTGTATGGTAAAGGGCAAATGAACTACTTTCTAATACCCAAATTGGAGCTTTTGGATCTAAATTGGCTAAAGGGGTACCTATATTTCCTCCGCTTATAGCACCTCTTTTTTTTAGAAGAAGGGTAGTCATTTGAGTAGTTGTGGTTTTTCCATTTGTTCCACTTATCCAAATTTGAAAAGGTTTTTCTTTAAGAGAATAGGGAGAGTTATCTCCTAAAAAAAGATCATATTCACTTAAATATCTTTTACTTTTTAGTAATATTGGATGATTTGGAGGGATACTTGGAGTTAAAATGTCTATATACTCTTTATCTGCTATATATTCTTTAGATGGATAGATAATATTTCTATTCTCATCAATATATTTTTGAGTTGTTTTATCGTCAAAAAATTCAAATCCTCCACCAAATTTATTGGCGATTGCTTTTGTAGTTAATCCATATCCAATAAATCTTAGTTTCATTATCTAATCTTTAAGGTAATTAGGGCTATTAGATTTGCTATAAAAGATATAATCCAAAACCTTACAATAATTTTGTTTTCAGCCCACTTTTTCATTTCGAAGTGATGGTGAATTGGTGCCATTAAAAATACTCTCTTTTGTCTTATTTTAAAGCTTCCTACTTGAATAATAACAGATACAGTCTCAATTACAAATATAATCCCAATTAAAATAAGAAGTAATTCACTCTTGCCCAATATTGCCATATATGCTAAAAAGGCTCCAATGCTTAAAGAGCCAGTATCTCCCATAAAAACTTCTGCTGGATAGGAGTTATACCATAAAAAGCCAAGAAGTCCTCCAGCAAGAGCGGCAGCTATAATTACAACTTCTCCAACTCCATTTATATGGGGTAAAAATAGATAGTTAGAAAATATTGCGTGTCCGATTAAATATACAATGACTCCAAGTGTTCCAAGGGCAATAATTGTTGGTACAGTAGCTAAACCATCTAATCCATCTGTTAAATTTACCGCATTGCTTGTTGCAATAATTACTAATGTCCAAAAGAAAGGAGCAAAATATCCCATATCAAATAGAGCTTTTTTATAAAATGGCACATAAAATGTAGTTGGAAAGTTACTAAAGAGCAATATTATAGATGCAATAAATGCGACTATAATTAATAAACCCATTTTACCCTTAGCACTCAATCCTTTTAGATTATCTTGAGTTAAGATTTTTCCTAAATCATCTTTCATTCCAACAAGGGCAAAGCCTATTAAAATTAAAAAACCATTTAATACATAAATATTATCTAATCTTGCTGTTAAAATAGAAGCAAATATTGTAGAGAAGATAAAGATAGCTCCCCCCATTGTAGGAGTATCTTGTTTCTTTTCATGATTTTTTACCCATTTATTAATGGGCTGATTTGCCTTTTTCTCTCTTGCCCATTTAATATATTTTGGCATTAAAAAGAGAGTAAGAAAAAATGATATAAAAAATGCAAATCCAGCTCTTACAGAGATATAGTGAAAAATATTTATATCAAAAAGTTCATATAAATAGTATAACATTTACCATCTTTCATCTTTTTTTTATAATTAAATTGCTATTTTACAAAAATTAAATAAATCTTTTAAAAAAGGTTGAAAATTGAAAGAAGAGGTGAAACCTACAATTTTAATAATTACTGATGGAATAGGATATAAAGAAAATAGTAGAGCAAATGCTTTTGAGGCGGCAAAGAAGCCTACATATGATTGGTTATTTAAAAATGTTCCTCATACATTAATTTCTACTTATGGCTTAAGTGTTGGGTTACCAGAAGGACAGATGGGAAATAGTGAAGTTGGTCATATGAGTATTGGAAGTGGAAGAGTTTTATATCAAGATTTAGTAAAAATCTCTTTAGCTCTTAAGGATGGATCATTAGAAAAGAGTAAAAAGCTAAATAATTTTATAGAAAAAAGCAATGATTTACATATTATAGGCTTAATGAGTGATGGAGGGGTGCACTCTCATATAGAGCATATTATAGGGTTAATTAAAATATTTAAAAAAAGTGGCAAAAGGGTTTGGCTCCATATGATTACAGATGGAAGAGATGTATCTCCCACTTCAGCTCCAACTTATCTTGATATGTTAGAGCCATATTTGGATGATAGAGTAAAAATTGCCACAATTGCAGGAAGATTTTATACAATGGATAGAGATAAAAGATGGGATAGGGTAAAAGCTGGATATGATGCTATTGTTAAGGCTATACCAAAAAGCTCCCTTTCTCCTAAAGAGTATATTTTAGAGAGTTATAAAAATAATATTACAGATGAGTTTATAAAACCAGCAGCATTTGGAGATTATAATGGATTAAAACCAAGTGATGGAGTATTAATTGCAAACTTTAGAAGTGATAGGGTTAGGGAGATATCTCAAGCTCTTGGGGATAAAAACTTTAGTGAATTTGAGAGGGAATATATTCCAATAAATTTATTAACAATGACAGAGTATGATAAGAGTTTTCCTTTTGAAGTTTTATTTGAAAAAGAGATTCCTAAAAATACTTTAGCAGAGGTAATATCTAAAAATGGACTTAGTCAATTTCATACTGCAGAGACTGAAAAGTATGCACATGTTACCTTTTTCTTTAATGGAGGAGTTGAAGAACCTTTTGAAGGAGAGAGTAGGCTTTTAATTCCAAGTCCAAAGGTAAAGACATATGATATGAAGCCTCAAATGAGTGCAAAAGAGGTGGCAGATGGTGTATTAAAGGCAATGGATGAAGGGTATCATTTTATAGTGGTAAATTTTGCCAATGGAGATATGGTAGGACATACAGGAAATTTTGAAGCTGCAATTAAAGCAGTTGAGGCAGTTGATAGAGAGATTGGGAGAATAATAGATAAAGCAAAAGAGAAGGGATATAATTTGGTATTAACATCTGATCATGGTAATTGTGAAGAGATGATCGATGAAGAGGGAAATATTTTAACAAATCATACAGTAGGAGATGTATGGGCTTTTGTAATGGCTGATGGAGTTAAAAAGTTAATAGATCATGGTCAATTAAGTAATATTGCCCCGACTGTTTTGGAATTAATGGGGTTAGAGATTCCAGAAGAGATGGATAGAAGTTTGATTGAAAAATAAAGAAGGAGAGATTATGAAGTTTAGTGGAAAGAATGTGTTAGTAACTGGAGCAAGTAGAGGAATTGGAGCAGAGATTGCTAAAGTTTTAGCTGGATATGGATTAAAGGTTTGGATAAATTATAGAAGTAGTAAAGAAGAGGCTCAAAGAGTAAAAGATGAGATAATAAGTAGCGGCAAAGAGGCTGAAATTATTGGTTTTGATGTGAGTGATGAAGATGCTTTTGTAAATGCAATTAAAGAGATAGTATCTATTGATGGTGAGCTTAGTTATTTAGTAAATAATGCAGGAATTACGAAAGATAAACTTGCAATTAGAATGAAAACAAGTGAGTTTATGGAAGTAATTGAAGCAAATTTAAAGTCAAGTTTTATTGGATGTAGAGAGGCTCTAAAAGTTATGAGTAAAAAGAGATTTGGAAGTGTGGTTAATATTGCAAGTATTGTAGCAGAGAGTGGAAATGCAGGACAGGTTAATTATAGTGCAAGTAAAGGTGGAATGGTTGCAATGACAAAATCTTTTGCAAAAGAGGCTGCACCAAGGGGGATTAGATATAATGTAATTACACCAGGATTTATTGCAACAGATATGACAGATATATTAAAAGATGAGATTAAAGAGAGCTTTATTAAAAATATTCCACTTGGGCGTTTTGGAGAGCCTAAAGAGGTGGCAGAGGCTGTAGCTTTTCTTTTAAGTGATCATGCAAGTTATATTACAGGGGAGACTCTAAAAGTTAATGGAGGGATGTTAATGTAGGCTTTATGCCTACTTTTTGAATTATGAAAAGAGGAATAGAACTTGCTATATTATTTTTAATCTTTTTATCTTTTGTTACTCTTCACTTTTTAATTTTATTAAAGGATGGATTTACTCCTATTAATTATCTATTTTGGATGGGGGTTATTTTAGTTGGGTTTTTAATAGTGGCATATATCTTTTTAAATTCGATTAGAGAGAAA
>JAADEA010000038.1 GCA_013153675.1 Campylobacterota bacterium | reverse complement strand
GAAAATAGACAAAAAAAACTTTGATGGGATTGTAGTTTTATTATTAGATAAAAATAGAGTTGGGAAATTTGTATCTTTTTATAATAAACATACAAAATTAATATTAAAACCAAACTATCTAAAATTAAAATATAAAATTAGAAATGGAAAAGTTAAAATTGTTACAGACTCTTTCTTTTTTCAAGAGGAAAAAGCAAAAATATATCAAAAAGCAAAATATGGAAAATTTAAAGTGGATAAAGAGGGAAATGCCATTTTAATAGGAGTTGTAGATAAAGAGTTTAGAGAACTTAAATAAACACCAAAACTATCTTAGTGATCTAAAAAGTTCTCTTTTAAATATCTTGCTACTCCCTCTTCATCATTGCTCCATGGCAAAACAATATCTGCTGCCTTTTTTAGCTCATCAATAGCATTTGCTACTGCTATTTTTTTACCAGCTACTCTAAAGAGTCCAATATCATTATGACTATCTCCAAAGACCATTGTTTGAGATACTTTTACTCCCTCTATCTCTTCTAATTTTTTTAAAGCATGAGACTTATCTCCCTTTGGATTTAAAACTGTCAAAAATCTACATCCAATATATGGATCATCTGAACTCTTTAGCTCTAATTTATTATTAAATTTCTCTTTCAAAAAAAGCTCTATCTCATTAATCTTATCACTCTCTCCCATATATACCATCTTTAAATTATCTTTAAATGAGCCATACTTATCTTGTAAAAATACTCTTCTTTTATTATGAAATTTCTTTAACAACTTCTCTTGACATCTATTTAATTTTGATGGATAAGAAAATATCTCTTCACTCTCTTCAATTGCCACAATCAAGGGAGATTCATTAAATTTTTCTCTAACTAATTTTAAAATCTCATCTCCCATATCTTTTTTTATAGAGAAAATTTCAACTATCTCTCCATTAGCTTTTGCTATTAATGCACCATCTAATAATATTAATGGCTCATTTAAAGTAAGATCCTTTAATAGGCTCTTTACACCTGTAAGACTTCTTGCAGTAGCAATTGACAACTTCTCTTTTTTTGCTAACTCATTCCAAACACTCTTTGTAAATTCGCCTAAACTCATATCACTCTTTAATAGAGTAAAATCTAAATCACTCAAAATTAACACTTCTACCTCTTTTCATCCCCTCTTTTTAATCTATTAGGATCTAAAAAGCTATCATCATGAATATTTGAAAATGCAGCTTTTATTCTTTTAAATAGATCTGGATTATCTTTTTCCATCTCTCTTAGCCAATTTTTTGTTTTTTCCCTTACATAAGGAGGCTTTATTGGCTTTAACATAGCAGGACATGCCTCATCTCCAATTGTAATAAAATTATTACTTCTAACAAAATTTCTTAACTGCTCTTCCCTTGCTAAAATAAGAGGTCTTATTACATCAATATCATATTTACTTTTATAAATTGGTGCCATTGAACGCAAAGCTCCATTATAAAAGAGATTCATAAAAAAGCTCTCTACTGCATCATCAAAATGGTGACCTAACGCAACTTTATTAAATCCCTCTTTTTGAGCAAAACTATATAAAGCCCCTCTTCTCATTCTTGAAAAGTAGCTACAATAAGAGCTATTTTCTCTAATTGTATCATTAGCCACCTCAAATATATTTGTCTCATATACAACATAAGGAATATTATACTCCTTGCAATGCTCCTTTAAGAAAGTATAATCTTCCCCCTCCATTCCATAACTAATAGTGCAAGCTAAAAAATCAAAAGAAAAAGGAGCATGCCTTTTTAAATTTGAAATTAAATGAACCATTGTCAAAGAGTCTTTTCCACCACTTAGAGCAACTAATACCCTATCACCTTCTCTAATAAGCTTATATTTTGCATTAGTCTTCCCAAAGACTCTTAATAATTTTTTGGTAAAAGAGGCTTGTTTCATTAAATCTTCTCTACCATCTTTAAAATAAAATTAGCACTTCTTTTAGAAGAGCTCTTTAAAAATTCATCAAAATCAAAACTTGCATCCATATTAGCACTATCGCTAATAGATCTTAAAATAAAAAAAGGAACATTTAAACTATCACAAACTACCGCTACTGCTCCCCCTTCCATCTCTATTGCATCAGCTTGAAACTCTCTTTTAATCCACTCTTTTCTCTCTTCATTTGCTATAAACTGATCCCCAGTAGCAATAATTCCCTCTTTTAAATCTATATTTTCCAAAGAGGCAATCTCTTTTGCCAAAGAGATCAATTTTTTATCAGCTTCAATATATCTACTTCCCTCTGGAACATATCCATATGGATGACCAAAAGCAGTAATATCTAAATCGTGTTGAGCAACTTTAGTAGCTACAATTAAATCTCCAATTTTTAAATTGGGATTTATAGCTCCAGCAACTCCACTAAATAGCAAAATATTAGCTTTAAAATGCTCAATCATAATAGCAGCTGTTAAAGCTGCAAATACTTTACCTATTTTTGAATATGCAACTACAACCTCTTTATTAGCATAACTACCTATATAATAGTTATTTTTCCCATATTCTATCTTTTTATAATCTTTTATTTTTTCTAAAATTGGCTCTATCTCTTCTGGCATAGCCCCCATAATCGCTATTTTCATTTAGAAAGCTCCTCTATCTTTTTAATTCCCTCTTCTAAACTCTTCATATCACTAATATTAATATGAGGCTTTTTAGTCAATTTTCTATTTAATCCCTTTAAGATAGCTCCATGCCCAAACTCAATATAACAATCTACCTCATTATCATAATTTAAGATTGACTGCTTATACAAAACAGGCATTACAAGTTGTTTTGGCAATAACTCTAAAGCTTCACTTTTTGTATGATACTTTTTAGCAGTTACATTTGAAATAACATCAGAGATAAATTCATCTTTTAAATAACTCTCTAAAACCTCTTTAAATGGCTCTTTAGCACTATTTAATAAAGGACAATGACTTGCAACAGACATATTTAAAAGCATTACCCTTTTTGCTCCAGCCTCTTTAAGTGGTGACTCAATTGAGATTAAATCCTCTTTAATACCAGCTATTACAATTTGACCAACTGTATTATAATTTACTGCCCATACACTCTTGCCCTCTTCTTGAGCTTTTTTTGTAATTGCTTCAACCTTTTCATCATCTAATCCTAAAACAACCATCATTCCCACATCTTTCCCCTCACAAGCTTTTGCCATCTCTTTACCTCTAATATGAACAAGTTCCACCCCATCAATAATATCTACACCCTTTAGAGCTCCTATTGCAGATACTTCTCCTAAAGAGTGACCTAAAGCAAAATGTGGTTTAATTGGTAGTTCATCTTCAAATAGTTTATGAGCAATTAAACTAACTAAAAAAATAGCTGGCTGAGTATATTCTGTCTTTGACAACAGATCATTCTCTTTAAATAAAAGCTCTTTAAAATCTATCTTTAATCTATCGCTTGCTGCTTCAACTAACTCTTTTGCAACTTGAGAATTATTATAAAAATCCTCCCCCATTCCTACTTGCTGAGATCCTTGTCCAGGAAATAAAAAAGCTACCTTAATTGACATCTAATCCCCTTTTTTAGTGCTAATTTTATCTAACTTATATTTAAGTATAATAAAGCAAATTTATAAAAGGAGTTAAATGAACTGGAAATTTAAATTTGCCTATTGGATTATAATTTTGCTCTTAATTATTCTAATAGGAGCTATATGGAAAATTGAAATAAAAGGATTTTTTGGATTTTTGATTCAAGTAGCAGGATGGGCTTTACTACTTTATTCTATAATCTTAGCATCAGTTAGTGGCAAAACATTAAAAAAATTTGGACATTGCAAAAAGAAAGAGTTTGAGCCAGATTGTTTAGTAACTAAAGGAATCTACTCTTTTATGAGACATCCAATCCATATGGCTTTAATGCTACTCCCATTGGCTATCTCAATGATATGGGCAAATCTAACAGCAATTATTGCAAGTGGATGGGGAGTAGCAGCAGCTTTATTTTTTATTTTAATGATAGAAGAGCCAGAGACTCTATCAAAATTTAAAGATGAATATTGCCAATATATGCAAAAAACTCCTCCTTTTAAATTCTCTATAAAAGTTTTAGATAGAGCAATAGCAGCTATTGAAGAGGTAGATTTATCTAAAAGAACTCAACAAAACTCAAAAGTAGCACTAAAAGGATTTGAGGCAAAATATTATGATAAGCTACTAAATATTATTACCTTTGGATGGTATGAAAAGTTTATAAATAGTGTAATAGATAAACTTCCTTTAAAAGATGGGATGAAAATAGCAGATCTGGGAGCTGGAAGTGGAAAAAATATTGAATTAATGAAAAAAAGAGCTGATATTGAAGCAGTAGCGTATGAGATATCAAAAGAGATGATTGAAAATTTCAATCAAAGATTTGCAAATGATAAAAAAATCAAGCTTATAAAAAAGAGTATTTTAGAAGAGTTAGAACCAAAAGGAGAGTTTGATTTAGTCTTTATCTCTTTTGTTTTGCATGGATTTACTCAAGAAAATAGAGAAAAGATTATAAAAAATAGTTTCAATCTCTTAAAAGAAAAAGGAGTATTTGCTATATTAGACTTTTCATCTTTTAATGTATCAAAAGCTCCATTTTTTATTAGATTTTTTATTAGAAAAGTTGAATGTCCATTAGCAGAAGATTTTATAGAAAGAGATCTAAAAGAGATGCTTGCAAAAGAAGGATTTAATAAAGAGTCTTATCAAGAGATTAAATTTGCAAAAGGATATATTAGATTAGCTCTTATTACAAAAGCCTAATAGAGGAGATTTTACTCTTCCTCTTTATATAACATAAATGGATTTCTTTGAGCAGTAGGCATAATATCCATATATTGAATATTAACATGAGGAGGAGTATTTAAAATACAAATAATAGCATCTGCTATATCTTTTGCACTTAGAGGAATAAAGCCTTTATATACATCTTTTGCTCTATTTTTATCTCCCTTAAATCTTATATTAGAAAAGTTTGTCTCTACTGCTCCTGGAGCAATTGTAGATACTTTAATATTTGTTCCAAAAAGATCTGCATTTAATGACTCTCCTAAAGAGTGAACAGCAGCTTTAGTAGCACAATATACACCTCCATTTGGATATGCTACTTTTCCTGCAACTGAACCAAGATTTACTATATGTCCACTATTTTTTTCTCTCATCTTAGAAAGAATCAATTTGGTTACATATAAAAGCCCTTTAATATTAGTATCTATCATTATATCCCAATCTTCAAAATCTCCTTTATCTAATGGCTCAAACCCCAAAGCAAGCCCAGCACTATTTATTAAAATATCTACATCTATATTTGAAAAAGACTCTTTAACTTGCTCTTTATCTCTTACATCTAAAGCAATCAATTCTATATTAATATTTGAATCTTTTTTTAATAATTCACCTTTTAGCTTTTTTAATTTATCCATATCTCTTGCACTTAAAACTAAATCAACCTTATATTTTATTAATTCAAAAGCAACAGCCTCGCCTATACCAGATGAAGCCCCAGTAATTAAAGCCCTTTTATTTTTTAAAAAATTATTCACTCTAATCCCTTTATAAACTAAAATAATAATTTATCCAACTTTATTGATAATTTATTTAAATTTTTCAAGAATAATAAAAGTAAAAAATATCTATAATCTCTTTTTTTATTAATCATCTCCCTAATTTAGCAATTTTAACATAAAAAGAGAAAAAAGATGTTTAAAGATAAAGAGC
>JAADEA010000042.1 GCA_013153675.1 Campylobacterota bacterium | reverse complement strand
TTTATCAATTTTTTTCTTTTTTACCTTTTTAGTAACTTTTTTTGCCCTTTTAACTCTTTTTGCAACCCTTTTAGAAGAGATATTTCTTACCTTTTTTACCCTTCTCTTTTTTACTCTTTTTTTAACTTTTTTTCTTTTTTGTTGCTTTTTCTTAACACCTCTTTTTTTATTTGAATTTAACAAATTAGATTTAGTATTTGGTGTACCTAAAGAAACCTCTAATATTTTTGAATTTTTCACTACATAGTGGGGAGATTTTTTTATCTCATCTTTTGATAAAAAGATATATCCAACAATTGTGACTAATGCTAAATATACACCTATAGAGGTTAAAAGAGCAAATAATTTTTCTTTTTTCATTGGGTAATTAGAGAAACACTTGAGAAACCTACATCTTTAATAACTTTTAAAACTTCCATCACATCACCATATTTCAAATTTTTATCTGCCCTTATAAAAACTTGGCTATTTAAATTATACCCTTTTGATTTTAACATAAATGTATCTGCAAAATCTTTTAGGGTAAATTTTTCATTTTTAATATAGATATTCTTATCCCTATCTACTCTAATTGTAATAGTAGCTCTCTTATCTACTTTTTTACTCTTCGTTCCTTCTGGCAACTCAATTTTCTCTTCATATGTAATTGTGGGAGCAGTTACCATTAAAATAGACATTAAAACAAGCATTACATCCACAAAGGGAGTAATATTTAAATCTGGATTATCATCCCAACTAAAATTCATCCCTTCCTCGATAATAGAAGTTTAGATTCAGATTCTAAAATAGAATTTAATTCATAAGCCTTCCTCTTTAAAATCAAATGAAAAGAGTAGGCAAATATAGCTACAAAAATTCCAACTGCCGTAGCTATTAAAGCCTCACTAATTGCAGGAGCTACAACTGCTAAAGTGGCACTCTTTTTTGTACTAAAACCAGCAAATGCTTCTAATATTCCCACCACCGTTCCAAAAAGTCCAATAAAAGGAGAAGTAGAAGCCATAATTGATAGTTGGGTCAATCCTTTTGTAGAAACTCTTAAAGCATCAGAGATAATTGCCTCAAGATACTCTTTTGATATAGGTTCTTTTAAATAGTTATATAATAAAGAAGAATCTGCTAACTCTTCTCCCCTATATAATCGAGCCTCTGATGCAGCCTCTATCTCAATTCTTTTTTTTATTAGCCTATATCTATAAATAAAAATTGACCATGTAGCAATAAAATATAGTGAAAGAGTGCCAATTACAACTATTGTAATGGCACTGCTATTTAAGAGATAATCAAACATTTCTATATCTTATCTCTTAATAGACTCAACCTTACTTACAGCAGCCGCAATTGCTGTATCAGAAGTAGCCGCACTTTGAAGAAGCTTTTTAGCCTCTTCAATATTCTCACTTAACACGCCCTCTTCATCTTTTACTACAACAGCACCATCTACAATGGCAATAACTTTCTCTTCATCTACCTTTACATACCCGCTATCAATAGCTACTAAAACCTCATTACCATTTGCTGTTTTTATAGTAATTACTCCTGCATCCAATAAAGAGACCAATGCAGCATGCCCTGGTAAAACCCCAAACTCTCCCTCGCTACCAGGGAGAGTTACCATTGACACCTCTGCATTATAAATCTCTCCCATTGGGGTAACTATCTCTAATCTCATTGTGCTCATATAGTTCCTTTTGGCTTATTATGCCTTAGCTTTTAACTTTTCAGCCTTCTCAATAGCTTCATCTATACTACCTACCATATAAAATGCCGCTTCTGGTAAGTGGTCATATTTTCCTTCTAATAACCCTTTAAAACTTCTAATAGTATCTTCAAGAGTTACATATACTCCAGGTTGACCTGTAAATACCTCTGCAACATGGAATGGTTGAGATAAGAACTTCTCAACTTTTCTTGCTCTTTCAACAATTAGCTTATCATCTTCACTAAGTTCATCCATACCTAAAATTGCAATAATATCTTGTAGATCTTTATATTTTTGTAAAATTGCTTGAACTCCTCTTGCTACTTGATAGTGCTCTTCACCAATAATTTGAGGATCAAGCATTCTACTTGTAGAATCAAGTGGATCCACTGCTGGATAGATACCTTTTTCTGCAATTGCCCTATTTAAAACTGTTGTTGCATCAAGGTGAGCAAATACAGATGCTGGAGCTGGGTCAGTTAAGTCATCTGCTGGTACATAAACAGCTTGAACTGAAGTAATTGATCCCTTTTTAGTTGATGTAATTCTCTCTTGCAATCTTCCCATCTCACTTGCAAGTGTTGGTTGATATCCAACCGCAGATGGAATTCTTCCAAGAAGTGCAGACATCTCAGCACCACTTTGAGCAAATCTAAAGATATTATCAATAAACATTAATACATCAAGACCCATCTCATCTCTAAAATATTCAGCCATTGTAAGACCAGTTAAAGCAATTCTGTTTCTTGCTCCTGGTGGTTCATTCATCTGACCATAGCAAAGGGCAACTTTATCAAGAACGTTTGACTCTTTCATCTCATTATAAAGGTCATTACCCTCTCTTGTTCTCTCACCAACTCCAGCAAATACAGAATATCCGCTATGCTTCATCGCAACGTTATTGATAAGCTCCATAATAATAACTGTTTTTCCAACTCCTGCTCCTCCAAAGAGTCCAACTTTTCCTCCTTTTGCATAAGGAGCAAGAAGGTCAACCACTTTAATACCTGTTTCAAAAATTTCTGCTTTAGTGCTTTGCTCTTCAAAAGCTGGAGCTTTTCTATGAATAGACCAATAAGTTTTTGCTTTTAACTCTTCACCCTCATCAATAGTTTCACCAATTACATTAAAGATTCTTCCAAGTACCTCTTCTCCAACTGGAACTTTAATTGGAGCTCCCGTTGCTACTACATCTTGATTTCTTACAAGACCATCAGTACTATCCATTGCAATTGTTCTAACTCTATTATCCCCTAATTGAATTGCAACTTCAAGCACTAATCTTCTCTCTTGATTATTAGCCTTTACAGTTGTCTCAAGAGCTTCATTAATCTCAGGAAGATAATCATCGAACTCTACATCAACAACTGGACCCATAACTTGTATAATTTTACCTATTTTTTCACTCATTTCCACTCCTACTTCATATTTTTATTTCATTGCTTCTACGCCGCTGATAATCTCAATTAACTCAGTTGTAATAGCCTCTTGTCTTGCTTTATTATAAGCAATAGTCAATGTTTTTACCATCTCTTTTGCATTGTTAGTAGCATTATCCATTGCCTGCATTCTTGCACCATGCTCAGCTGCTAAAGAATCAATTAAAGCATAATAGATGCTATATTCTAAATATCTATTTACTAAAGCTTCTAATAATTTATCATCATCCTCTGGCTCTTGCTCAAGCTCAGATTGAAGCTCTTTTTTTGGTTCAACCAAACTTGGATCAACAGGTAAAAGGGTATTTACTCTAATCTCTTGAGTAATCATATTTACATATCCATTATGAACCAAAATTATCTTTTGAGTTTTACCCTCTAAATAATCTTTAACAACCTCTTTAATATATTCTGCTCCTTTTTGATATGTAGGAGCCGAACTTAATCCTTCAATCTCATCTAACATAGGAACTTTATTAAATTTATAATATGCAATACCCTTCTTACCTATTCCTCTTACTCTAACTTGAGCCCCTTTTTGTTTATACTCATCAATCAATTTATTGGTGCTTTTAATAGTTTGAGAGTTAAAAGCACCACAAAGACCCTTATCAGAGGTAATAAAGATAATATCTACTACCTTTGGATTATCCATCTTTTTAAAATATGGATGCTCAATATCATTTTGAGCTTTTGCAATATTATAAGAGATCTCATCGATCATCTCAGTAATTTTAATAGCATACTCTTTTGAGCGTTTAGCAAGCTCTTCTGCCTTTCTTAATTTAGCAGAAGATACAAGCTTCATCGCTCTTGTTGTCTTTTGGGTGCTCTTTACACTCTTAATTTTTCTTTTAATATCTTTTAAACTTGCCATCTTTTAGCCTTTTTACACCTTAAACTGACTTTTGAAATCCTCAAGCATCTTTTTAAGCTCTTCCTCGATCTCCTCTGTTAATTGTTTCTTTTCACGAATTTTCTCTAAAATTTGAGGATATTTAGTCTCAACAAAGATATATAACTCTTTTTCAAATCTTGTAACTTCACTTACTGGAATATCATCTAAATATCCTCTTGTTCCAGCATATAGAGCAACAATTTGCTTTTCAACTGGAATTGGAGAGTATGGAGGCTGTTTTAACAACTCAACCATTCTTTGTCCACGCTCAAGCTGCTTTCTACTTGCTTCATCTAAATCACTTGCAAATTGAGCAAAAGCTTGAAGTTCTCTATAAGATGCTAAATCAAGTCTTAAAGTTCCTGAAACTTGCTTCATTGCTTTAATTTGCGCAGCACCTCCAACCCTTGATACTGACAATCCCACATTAATAGCTGGACGAATTCCAGAGTTAAATAGGTCAGTCTCAAGGAAAATCTGTCCATCAGTAATAGAAATTACGTTTGTTGGAATATAAGCTGAAACATCTCCTGCTTGTGTTTCAATAATAGGAAAAGCTGTAATACTTCCTGCTCCTAATTTATCATTTAATTTAGCAGCTCTCTCAAGAAGTCTACTATGTAGATAGAATACATCCCCTGGATATGCTTCCCTACCTGGAGGTCTTCTTAAAATTAGAGACATTTCACGATAAGCAACTGCATGTTTAGATAGATCATCATAAAAAATTACAGCATGGCGCCCATTATCTCTAAAATATTCAGCCATTGTAACACCAGCATATGGAGCTAAGAATTGTAAAGCTGAAGGGTCACTTGCACTTGCATTTACAACAATTGTATAATCCATAGCTCCATGCTCTTGTAATCTCTTAACAATATTAGCAACTGTTGATTGTTTTTGTCCAATTGCTACATAGATACAGATAACATCTTCACCTTTTTGATTAATAATTGTATCAATTGCCAATGTAGTCTTACCAGTTTGTCTATCCCCAATAATTAGCTCCCTTTGTCCACGACCAACTGGAACAAGAGCATCAATTGCTTTAATACCAGTTTGTAATGGCTCATGAACACTCTTTCTTGCCATAATTCCAGGAGCTTTTTCCTCTACATATCTATACTCTTTTGCCTCAATTGGTCCTTTACCATCAAGAGGCTCTCCTAATGGGTTTACAACACGCCCAATTAACTCATCTCCTACTGGAACTTGGATTAATGCTCCAAGGCGCTTAACGCTCATACCCTCTCTAATATGGCTAAACTCTCCAAGAACAACAATACCTACACTATTTTCTTCTAAGTTAAGAACCATTCCTTTAACGCCATTTTCAAATTCAACCATCTCTCCAGCCATACAATTGCTAAGTCCATATACCTTAGCAATTCCATCTCCAATATAGATAACCTTACCTACCTCATCAATATCAATATTTATCTCAAAATTCTCGATGCGCTCTTTTATTATTGAACTAATCTCATCAGCTTGGATTTTAGCTCCCACAATAACTCCTTCTTTGAAATTTAATTAAATTGCTTCTTCAATAAATTGAATTAAAGCCTCTTTCACTCTGCTCTTTGAAAAATTAAGCTCAATGCCTAAATCTTCAACCTCAACCCTTACACCATCATAATCACTCTCTTTTGGAATAAGCTTAATAGTTGCATTACTATATTTTGATAAA
>JAADEA010000164.1 GCA_013153675.1 Campylobacterota bacterium | reverse complement strand
TTATGGCAGGCTAAAGGTATCTATTCTAAACTTCAAGCTTTAACTTCAACTTTTCCAAATAGTGGCAGAAGAGCAGTAAGATTAGAAAGAAGAAAGCTTGCTTTATCTTTAGAAAATCTTAGCGATAAAGAGTTAAATAGAATCTTAGGGAAGCTTGCCTCTTTACCTATTAGATTTAAGCAGTTAGATATTCTAAGAAGTAATGATAAATTTAGATTGGAGTGCCTATGCAACTGGTAAAGTATATATTTACATTTTTAATTGCCTTTTTAATTGGTTTTGTTATTTTTGCTCCAAAAGAGAAGCTATATTATCTCTTAGAGGATAGACTTCAAAAAGAGGGATTTATTATTGCAAAAGAGGAGATAGTAACCACACCAACTACAATTTTAATTAAACACCCAAAATTATATTACCAAGGAGCAAATATTGCAACAGCCCTTGATATAAAATTACAAACTCTACTTTTTTATAATAAATTAACATTAGAAGGATTTGAACCTCAATCTATTTTAAAGGATCAATTTCCAATAGAGATTAAAGATGCAACTGCCCTATATACAATTTTGAATCCACTTAAAGTAATTATTAAAGCAAAAGGAAACTTTGGAGAGATAGAGGGTTATTACAATATAAAAGAGAAATTAATTCACTTAGATATTACAAAACCAAAAGATTTAGCCCCAATTAAGCCCTTGTTAAAAAAAGGGAAAAAAGGATGGTATTATGAACAGCGCTTCTAAGAGCCAAAAAAGAACACTAAAATATATAGCCATTATATTGTTGGCTATTGCTATAACAAAAGGATTTTGGCTCTTTATTGACCTAAAATTTTTACCTCAAAATGGTGTAGAAGTTCAAGAGAGCACTAAAGTAAAGCCCTTATTTTACAGATATGCTTTAGCTTCACAAAATAAAGCAAATATTAAAGCAAAAATTATAAACAAAGGTAATATGTTTCAATTAAAGAAAAAGTTGCTTGAGCCTCCAGCAATAAAAAGCTTTAAACTACTTGGAATATATTCAGATAAAGATAAAGCTGTTATTACAGTAGAATATCGTGGGAAAAAGAAAGTATTACTTAAAGGGGATGCAATAGAAGGATATACTTTTGTTAGAGCAACCTTAAATGAAGCATATTTTAAAAAAGATGGCAAAGAGTATATGATAAAAATCAATAATCCAAAAATTCCAAAAAATGCTCTTACACAGGCAAATGAGATTCCTGAAGCAATATCTAATTTGCCAAAAAAAGAGACTAAAAAAGAAAATAATACCAATAGTAATAGTGATGTAAAGATGGAAGGAGATATAAGAGTTGTATCAAAAAAGGTTATAATGGAGTATAAGAAAAATCCATCTTCCCTTTTAAATGATATAGCAATTACTCCTATTAAAGAGAATAACAAAATAAATGGATTTAAAGTGAGATATGTAAGAAAAGGTAGTTTTGCCTATAAACTTGGACTTAGAAAAGGAGATATTATAAAAGCAATTAATGGAGAAGAGATTAATGGCTTAGAGGTGCCAATGGAGTTTTTCAACTCAATTGGATCTTTACAAGGAGCAACAATTACAATTAAAAGAGGCAACCAAGAGAAGGAGTTAGAGTATGAAATTCGTTAAAACTTTATTAATAGGTGCAATTATTACACTTCCATATGCACTAAAGGCTGAAGAGTTAGTAAATGCAAACTTTAGAAATTTAGATCTAAAACAGTTTGTAGATATGATTGGAAAAATTACAGGCAAAGGTGTCTTAATTCATGGACAACTAAATGGAAAAGTAAATTTTGTATCAAGGAAACCTATTAAAAAGAGCTCCTTGTTTGCATTAGCAAACTCCATATTGGCTGAAAAAGGGTATGCTTTAATTGATCATGGAGATTTTTTAGAGGTTGTAAAAGCATCTGAAGCAGCTGCTATGGGTGTTCCAGTAGAAAAAGGGACAATAAAAGGTCATACTATGCAAACAGTGCTATTTCCTTTAAAATACTCTAATGCAGCAGTAGTAAGAGCAAAAATTAGACCTCTTCTTCCAAGAAATGCAAAAGCAATCTCTTTTAGAAATAATAACATCTTAGCAGTAACTGCATATCCAGAAACCCTAAAGACTATTAAAAAATTAATAGAAGATATTGAAAGTAGTAATCAAAGAGGAACTACAATTATTAAGCTAAAAAATGCTCTTGCAAAAGATATATATCCAAATTTACAAAATATAGCAAAAATACTCTTTCCACAAACTATACCGAGTGAAAAGGTAGGAGTATTAAAAGATGATGCAACAAATTCTATTATATTAGTGGGTAAAAAAGAGAATGTTGATAAATTGCTAACTTATGTAAAAAAATTGGATAGAAAAGGCGAAACAATTTCTCAAAAGCTATATGTAATACCTCTTAAAAACTCTGATGTAGGAGAGATGGAAAAAATTCTATCTAAACTTGTAGCGCAAATGAACAATTTACCTCCTACAAACCCAGCTGCTAAGGGGGCAAAAGGGAAAGTCTCAAAAGCTATGGTTGTAGGAGATAAAGAGAGAAATGCATTAATTGTTCTTGCAAATGCTGAGCAAATAAAAAATATAAAAGAGGTTATTAGAAAAATAGATGTGGCAAAACCTCAAGTATATGTAAGAGCAAAAATTGTAGAGATAAATACTGCAAAAGCAAGAAATGTAGGTTTAAAATATGGATTTGAGGGAGGTAAAATTACTGCTAAAGGTCTTTTTAGTATGGCAGGAAATATGGGCTCTCCAAGTTTAATGGTATCAAAAACTATTTTAGGATTTTTAAGTACAGAAAAAGAGGTTCCAGATGGAAGTGGAGGCTATAAAATTATTCACGAAAACCCATTTAGTTTTGGAAGTGATATAAAAGAGTTATTTGCCCTTGGAATCAAACTTGATCTATTGCAACAACATGGAGCTGCTCATATTTTAAGCGAACCATCTATCTTATGTAGCAATAATGAAGAGGCAGAAATTTATGTAGGTGAGACAAGATCAATTTTAGTTAGCTCATCAGTAGGAGATACAAAAGATGCAGTAGTAAGAAATAAATATTCAAGAGAAGATATAGGAATATCTTTAAAAGTAAAACCAAGAATTTCAAGTACTAATAAAGTAGCTCTAAAAGTAGAAGCTGTAATTGAGGATGTAGTGCCAGGTAGTGGAAGTAATGTGGATAGACCAACTACTACAAAAAGAAAAGTAACTACCAAAGCAATTGTGAATAATGGTCAAACAGTAATATTAGGTGGCTTAATGAAGAGCTCTGGAGGAAAGAGTGTTTCAAAAATACCTATTCTTGGTGATATTCCTATTTTAGGAGCTCTTTTTACCTCTAAATCTTACACACAAAGTAAAATTAATGTAGTAGTATATTTAACTCCATATATTATTAGAAGAAGTTCAGATTTAACAAAATTAAGAGAATTTTTAAGCGATCTTGATAATATCCAAGCAAGATATAGTGCATATATTAGAAGAAAATTAGCACAAAGAAGTGGAATAAGTTATCAAGATATTCCACAAAAAGGAATCAAAGTACCAGCAAAAAGTTCAATTAGAAGAGTGGAAGATCCTCTTTCTGTTTTAGATTCAAGACCATAGGAGAAGTTTAATGAAATTACCAATGTTAGAAAATGTAAATTTAGAGCCTTATATCGATGATGAGCTAGATATTAAAAAGGCTCTAAAGAATAATCTTCTCTTTAGTAAAGTGGGAAAAGAGCTTGCAGCAATTGTTCAAGAAGAGACATTAGCTGAAGCTCTAAATTATATTGCAAGAGCAGGAATTGGTTTTAAAGTATATTTAGTAGATAAAGATAGCTTTGAGAGATTAAAAAATAAATTTATTGAAATTCAAACAAGTTCTGAATTTGAAAAGATGCAAACAACTGCTTCTGAAGAGATTATTGAAGCAGAGAGTGAACTATTAGAATTTATACAAAATGCTCAAAATCTACTTAGTTCAGAAGAGTCAGCTCCTATTATTAAATTGGTTAACTCCCTATTTTTTCAAGCTATTAAAAAAGGAGCAAGTGATATTCATATTGAGACAAAAGAACACAAAGGAGAAGTTAGATTTAGAATAGATGGCGCATTAAAGAAACATTTGGATTTAGATAAAAAAGTTACCTCTTTAGTTATAAATAGGATTAAAGTTATTTCAAATTTAGATATATCAGAAAAAAGAATCCCACAAGATGGAAGAACTCAAGTTGTAATTTCAGGAAAAACATTAGATGTTAGGGTCTCTATTCTTCCTACTTATTATGGAGAGAGAGTAGTAATGAGGATATTAATGCAAAGTGAAAATATTCCTTCTCTTGAAGAACTCGGGTTTACAGAAGATTTAACACAAAATTTTTATAAACTTTTAAACCACTCTCATGGTATGATATTAGTAACAGGTCCTACTGGAAGTGGTAAATCAACTACTCTCCACTCATTTTTACAACATATCTCTACACCAGATAAAAACATTATTACAATAGAAGATCCAGTTGAATATAATGCAGATGATATTAACCAAATACAAGTTAATGAAAAAGTTGGGCTTACTTTTGCTTCAGGTTTAAGATCTATTTTGAGACAAGATCCAGATGTAATTATGGTAGGAGAGATTAGAGATCAAGAGACTGCCCAAATTGCTATTCAAGCAGCATTAACAGGACATTTGCTTTTATCAACTCTCCATACAAATGATGCTACAAGCTCTTTGACAAGATTAATGGATATGGGGATTAAAGATTATCTAATTAGCTCTACTTTGATTGGGGTTTTAGCCCAAAGACTTGTAAGAAAATTATGTAAACATTGTAAAGTACCTACTTTACTGCCAGATAGTGTAATTGAAGAGTTGAACTTAAAAAAAGATATTCCATATTATCAAGCAGTTGGTTGTAAACATTGTGATTTTACAGGTTATTGGGGAAGACAAGCAGTAGGAGAGCTATTTATTTTAAATGATGAGGTAAAAGAGTATATGAAAAAGGGCATGAATGATCATGAAATTAGAGAAATTTTAAAATCAAAAGGTATGAAAACTATCTCTGATAGATTAAAAGATATGTTACAAAGTGGTTTAACTTCATATGAAGAGGCATTGAGAGTAGGTATAATGGATGGTTAATGAGAAGAGGTTTTACATTAATTGAGATTTTAATCTCCACTGCTCTTTTAGGCTTAGTTCTACTTGCTCTATATGGAGCATTAGAGTCTCAAAGAAGATCTACTATTAATATAAATCACTATTTAAAAAGAACCCTATCTCAAGATAGAGCTTTAATGGTTATATATTATGATTTAATTAGAAGTGATGGTAATATTACTTTAAAAAAAGGAGAAATGGATACTTTATGTATAAATTCTACTGCAAACTCTTTATATGGCTTAGATAGAGCAAAAGTGTGCTATTTAGTATTAAAGGATGGAAACTATCTATTAAGAGTAGAAGGGAATAACTACTCTTTGCCTTTAGGATTAGAAGATAAAGTAGCAATTGATAAAATATTTAAAGGGATAAAGCTTTTTGATGTTTATAGAAATAAAGATAAAATCTTATTAATTCTACAAGAGGCAAATAAAAAACCTTATAGTTTTTTAGTAGAAGGCATTGTTCCCCCTCCTAAAAAAATTAAAAGAGATATACAAAAAAGAGTCAAAAGAAGAGATAATAATATAAGCAATGAGAAAAATCAAACATCTCCTATTAAAATTCAA
>JAADEA010000124.1 GCA_013153675.1 Campylobacterota bacterium | reverse complement strand
ACCCATTCCATGCTTATTAAGAGTACCAGCCTTATATCCTTCTAAATCTTTTACAATTTGATCCTTTTTATCTCTTACCCATCCAGCTTCACCATTATAAAGAACTATAACAATATCATTCTCTCTTGCCTGCTTTATACACTCTTCCCAAATTTCATTACTACTTACCTCTTCTTCATTTATCCATACTTGAAAAATCTCTTTACCAAAGAGCTTTTCCTTTTCTATCATTTCTTTTAAATCTTTTCTAACTTCTGTTAAAGTCTTGTTATCAAACTCAGAACTATTCCTACTTGATAGCATTATATTAATCGTCTCTTTTTTCATTATCTATCCCACTTATTAAACAATCTATTAAAATTATATGGGAAAAATATAAAAGTATTACCTAAATTAATAGAAGCAAAAAGAAGTAGAGAGATATAAAAATTTATTAAGAAGTCACTAATATTAAAGCAAAGAGCAAAAGCTCTTTACTTTAGAGAAGAGATAAATTCAGCTAATGCCTTAATTTGGTCATCAGTTAGATTAGCTACTTGACCTTTCATCAAAGTACCCATTCCATGCTTATTAAGAGTACCAGCCTTATATCCTTCTAAATCTTTTACAATTTGATCTGCTGGCAATCCAGCAATTGGAGCAGATTTTCCAAGAGCCTTTGTCTTTCCATCTTTACCATGACATCCTGCACATTTAGCATAAAGTCTTTTGCCCTCTTCATTTGATACTGCATTTTTAACAGCGTTTGTTGCTGCAGTTGCTGCCTCTTTTGCTTTTTGAGTAGCCTCTTTTGCTGCCTTCTCAACTTTATTTACTGCCTCTTTTGCAGTTTGAGCCGCTTTATTTACACTCTCTTTAACAGCATTTGCCGCTTTTTCTACCGCTTGAGTAGCCTCACTCTTTTGAGCCTCTTGCTTCATCTCTACTTTTTGTTGCGCCTCATTTTGAGTAGCCTCTTCTTTTTTATTATCGCCGCATCCATTAAATAAAAACAAAATCGCAACAGCAGAGATCAAAATTTTATTTCTCATACAATCCTCCCTTAAAAAAATCAAAGTATATAATTATATCATAAATTAAATTTTTTGAGGGTTTTTAAACAATTTGCCAGCCAAAAGTTTATCCCACATCTCAAAATCGCTCCATTCTTCCTTTATTGCCTTAGAAAATATAACTCTTTTTAAATCAATTTCACCCATCAATTTACTATAAGCATCCTCTCTAAAGGCTTGCGCATAGCCACTATCTGTCTCATGAACAATTACACTATTAACTTTTACATCTTTTTCTCCATTTTGCATTTGAGTTTGAGTTAAAATTTTATCTACTATTAAAAAAAAGGCTCTTGCAAACTGTTCAGCAGAAGGATTAAAAGGAGTTAAAATCCATCTATTACTAAACCTTTGCATAGCTTCAATATACTCTTTGCTATCTTGATCCCAAATAGTAATAGCATGATCAAAACTATCTATCATCTCTTTAATCATAAGTTTCATTAACCCAAAATCATATACCATCTCTCCATTATCTAAAAAGTTTGACTCTAATAAAATCTCTACTTTATATGAGTGACCATGAATATTTTCACTACATCTCCTTGTGGAACAGTTTCTAACAATATGGGCATTTTCAAATTTATAAAGTTTTCTTATAATCATATATAATTCCTTTATATAAAAATTTTATTTTTGATTTTATCAAAAAAGAGAGACTTTTTTCTTACACCCCTAAGGATGAATCAAATAATCTAATATGAAGCCTATCAGAGTATCTAAAGTTATATTTTTTGCAAAATTCCCATACATATGGGCTATTTTCATTTAATTTTTTTTGATTATCTCCTATTGGCATACAATATACCTCGATATTATCAAAAAATTCTAAAACCTCTTTTATCTCTATAATAGCATCCTTCTTTACTAACTCTCTATCAAGGGCAAACTTTAAAAATCTATTTTTTACTCTATTAAACTCTAATAAAACATCTTTTTTTAATCTCTTCTCTTTTGGCTCTTTAGAGTTAGAGAGTTTAATAGAGATAGAAAATAGTAAATCTCTAAAAAATGGATAAGCATTAAAATTTGGCGCTAAAGTTCCATTTGTCTCTATTGTAACTTTTGATTTTTTTGAAAAATATTCCACTACTTCGCAAAATACCTCATCATCTTTATATATTAGAGGTTCTCCTCCAGTAATTACTAAATGAGGAGTATATCCTATCTTTTTAAACTCTTTTAATATTTGATCTATTAAAACTTTTGAATTATCGATAGCTATCCAGCTTTTTTGAAACTCTCTATCCACTGCAAAATATGTATCACATCCCCTCTTTTTTTTCCCATCTTCAGTCTCATAGATAGCATTAAAGCCACTACATTTTAAATTACAACCCCCAACTCTTATAAAATAGGAAGGAACACCAATATATTTTCCCTCTCCTTGGATAGAAAAGAAGCTCTCAGATAAAAAAAACATCTCTAACCGCCAGTTTCATAAAAAGCTCTACTTGAATCTTCTACACTCTCTTCACTCCATTTATTCTCTTTTGGCTTATTAGCCAAAACATCTTTTAATATCTCTACTGCTTTTTTAGTATCTCCACTCTTAATAGCTTCAGATATACTCTTAGCATCCTCAAAATATAAACAAGGGATCAAATACCCTTCAGCTGTTAATCTAATTCTATTACAACTTTCACAAAAATCGTGCTTATGAGGATCAATTAGACCAAAAGTATAGTTACTCCCTTCTATTTGATACTTAAAACTTGGACTACTTCCTTCCCTACCTATCTTTTTTATTTTATACCTCTTTTTTATATGCTCTAAAATCTCTTTTCCATATAACCCTTTTAACTCTTTATTAGCATGTATATTTTCCATATATTCAATAAACCTAACTTCAATATCTCTTTTTTTTCCAAATTCTAAAATATCTAAAATTTCATTATCATTAATTCCTTTTAATGGAACCATATTTATCTTTATTTTAAAGCCAAGCTCTTTTGATACCTCAATTCCAGATAAAATCTTTGGCAATACATTCTTTTGAGCAATTTTTGCAGCAACAGCAGGTTTTAAAGAGTCCAAAGAGATATTAATCCTCTTTAAACCAGCTCTTTTTAACTTAGCGGCAAAATCACTAAGCAAATATCCATTTGTAGTTAAAGCTAAATCTATATTTGGATTATAGTTGTGAATTAATGAGATAAAATAATCTAAATCTTCTCTAACTAAAGGTTCTCCTCCAGTAATTCTTATTTTCCTAATTCCAAGGTCAATTGCTACTTTGACAAATTTAAAAAGCTCTTCAAAGCTAAGAAGATTTTCCCTTGGAACCCAACTAAATGGTTTATTTGGCATACAATAAAGACATCTAAAATTACATCTTTCAGTTACAGATATTCTTAAATAGTTAACCTCTCTCCCATATCCATCTATTAACATCTCTTATCACTTATAATTAATTTTTGTTAGATTATCTAAAAGAAGTTAAAAGATAGATAAAAAAGATCAAGGCATTTAAGCCTTAATCTTTTAAGCCTCTCCATTGAGACTTATACCATAAGTAGGCAAGAATTGCAAAGATAAATAGATATCCAAGTACCCATGGTCCAAGTCTTTCTCTCTCAGGCTTACTTGGATCTCCAACCTCTTCAAGATATGTGTAGATCTTTTCAAATGCCTCTTTTGTTACCCCAACTCTTGGCATTGCAGTCCCTGGAAGTTGAGATTGAGGATCCTCTACAAATGTTTCAAGATAATGTTTACTTCTTGCTCTAACAATAATTGATAAATCAGGTGGTAATTTACCCATATATTTAGCTAAGTTTAGTTTATATTGATCAACTTTTTCCATAAATTTAGCTTTTGCTAAATCAACACCAGTTTTAATATCTGGTTTAGTTTTTGGAATCTCTCCAATTTGAGTCCATTTAACATATCTTAACTCATGACATCTTCCACAAGCTGATATATAAGCTTGTTTTGGAGTCACCTCTTTTGGTGCAATAGATTTTAAATATGCTGTAATATCTGCTGCATCTTGAGGCGAAGCTGCATATGCCATCCCACTCTTTTTTACTTTAGCAGCATGAGCTGGATTTTGTAAAAATGCTACTAAATACTTTTCATCATAAATAGCTCCTGCATCACTTAAATCTGGTGGATTAACTCCATATGTAGCTGATGCAGTAACTGGATCCATTGGAGCCTTCATCCCTTTTGACTCAAGAGAGTGACATCCAACACAAGCAGCAATTAACTGCTCACCTTTTTTTGGATCTCCTTTTGGAGGTTTTTTAAGATCTGGATATGTAAAGTTATGCCCTTCAACATGTTTATGCATAACTTTATGGGCATATGGTTCAATTCCCCAATATGTAACTAATGTAAATGCTACTACTACTGCTAATATCTTTAACTCTTTCATTTCTTGCCCCCTACCAATTTTTCAGCTTTTGTGATAAATGGCAATACCACCCAAAGAATAATAAATACCCAAGCTGCAATACTTCCAATAGTATTATAGATTCCTTCTGGTGGTAATTTACCCATAATAGTTAATACTACCATATCTACAAGTAAAATCCAGAACCAACATCTAAATGGTCTTCTTCTATTTGCAGGGGCAACATTTGGACTTCTATCTAAGAATGGTAATAAGAAAAAGATAACTTGTGCAAATCCAAAAGCAATTAGACCTGGATCTTTAGGGAATGGTCTTAAGATCTCATAACTCCATAAGAAATACCACTCAGGATAGATATGTGGTGGTGTTTTTAGTGGATCTGCTGGATCAAAGTTAACTGGATCCATTGCAAAATTAAAGTGATAGAAGACTAAATAGAAATATAAAATTAGATAAATTGCCAATACAAATGTATCTTTACTTAAGAATACTGGATTAAAAGGAATTACTTTAGACTCTTTTCTAAGTCCAGCTTTCCATTTTTCAGCTTCAGCCTCAAAATCGATCTCTTCACCATCTTGGTTGTTAACATGAGGAATTCTAAGTGTTCCAAAGTGAAATACGATTAAAGCCATAATAACTAAAGGCAATAATAGTACATGAAGCATAAAAAATCTTCCAAGAGTAGCTTGAGCTGGAACATAATCTCCTCTAATCCACTCAACAAGCCCATTTAACTCTAATGAACCAAGACTAAATAGGTTTGTAATAACCATACCTGCCCAATAACTCATTTGTCCCCAAGGAAGAAGATATCCAGAAAAAGCCTCTGCTGAAAATGCTACAAATAAAAGCATACCACTAATCCAGATAAGCTCTCTTCCTCTCTTATAAGAGCCATAATAGATACCTGTAAACATATGGATATAGATAATCAAAAAGACCAATGAAGCAGCAACTGCATGCATATGTCTCCATAGCCATCCATATGCAACTTCACCCATAATTGTGTGGTTTACACTATCAAAAGCTTGCTTTGTATCTGGAATATAATACATTAAAAGGAAGATTCCACTAATTAATAATATTCCAAAAGTAGTAGCAAGCACCATACCCATTGCCCAAAGAAAGTTAATATTCTTTGGGATCCAATACTCAGTCGAGAGTACCCTCTTTAGAGTATCAATTGCTAATCTTTCATTTAACCATTTATGACTAAAAGGTCTTGCATTTGGATCAAAATGTGCCATTATTCCTCCTTATCCTATTAAACCTTCTTCTTTCATCTTCTTATATTCTGGTCCCTCTTCTCCCAATACTAACTTTGTTCCTTCCAATTTAAAAGGAGGAATTTTTAGTGGAGATGGTGG
>JAADEA010000007.1 GCA_013153675.1 Campylobacterota bacterium | reverse complement strand
ATTGCTCTTTTCCTTTAATTTTTGCTATATAATAATCTAAAATAATTAAGAGATAGGTTAGTTTTGTCTATTTATTTTTGAGTTTAAAGAGGGGGAGGCAATGAATATAAAAATTTTTCTTGCATCTTCAAATTGGCTACAAAAATATAGAGTTTTGATCTATTTTAAAGAGAGTATAGAGGTTAAAGATAAAAATTTAATAGAGTTTGAAAAAGAATGTAAAAAAATAAAAAGTGTTTTTAAGTAGGAAGTTGTAAAGTAAAATTTGGCTTAAAGGGGACAAAGCTTCTAAAATTAGAGTCTTGTTTTGTAGAATTTAATATATAAAGTTGTTTAAGCCTATTTAATATAGTAGGTATTTGATTTTACTTTAGTATTTAGAGAGTTTAGAAAAGAGGAATTAAGGAAGTAAAATTCCTCTTATCATATAGTAAAACATAGCCGCAAGAACTGCAGCAGCTGGAACAGTAATAAGCCATGCTGCAACTATCATTTTAAGAGCGCTTCTTTTAACAAGCTCATATTTTTTTACTGCTTTTAGGGCTTTTTTCTCTATTTTTGTTAATTTTACCTCTCCATCTACAATTTTTGCAATTATATGTTTTTCTTGATTTATTTTTTCTATTAAAGTTTTTACTACAAAAGGGTCTGCTTTTTTAAGAGGTCCTAAAGATTCAAGTGCTCTTTCATACTCTTTTAATTTTTCCATTTCAGCATCAAGGTGGATCTCTTTTATCTCTTCCATTAATTCATCTTTTTTCTTATCTAATTTCATTAGATATTCTCTTAAAAATCCTACACCAAAGATTCCTCCAACTGCAATATGAGTAGAACTTACAGGAAGCCCAAGCCATGAAGCTATAATTACAGTAATTGCAGCTGCTAATGCTACGCAAAATCCTCTTGCTTGGTCAAGTTCTGTAATTTCATGACCTACTTTTTTAATAAGTTTTGGACCATATAGAGCAAGTCCTAATGAGATACCAAGTGCTCCAACCATCATAACCCATAGAGGAATAGATGCTTTTTTAGATATAGAGCCGCTCATAATAGCATCACTAATTCCAGCAAGAGGTCCAACAGCATTTGCTACATCATTTGCACCATGAGCAAAACTTAATAGAGCTGCTGAGAATATAAGAGGTATTGTAAACATACTATTAATAGATGCTCTTGTATTTTCAAGTTGGGATGCTTGTTTAATAATAAGAGGCTTTACAATAAAATATATAATAATAGCTCCTATCAATCCAATTCCAAGAGCTGGTAAGATTTGAATTTTTATAAGATGTTTTAAACCTTTTAGAGCAAGATAGGTTAAAAATGCCCATGACATTACAGAGATATAAATAGGTATCCATTTTTTTGCAGCAGCCAATTTATCCTCTTTAAAGAGAATGGTTTTTTTTATGGCATATAAAAAGGTAGCTGCAATAATTCCACCTAAAATAGGAGATATAACCCAAGAGGCTGCAATTTTACCCATTGTTCCCCAAGATACAATAGAAAATCCAGCTGCTGCAATTCCAGCTCCCATTACTCCACCTACAATTGAGTGGGTTGTAGATACAGGTGCTCCCATTGCAGTAGCAAGATTTAACCATATAGCTCCAGCTAATAGAGCTGCCATCATAATCCAAATAAAAGTTTGAGTATTTGCTATTAAAGATGGATCAATAATTCCCTTTTTAATTGTTCCTACTACATCACCTCCAGCAATTAATGCTCCCATTGCTTCAAATATAGCGGCAATAATAATTGCACTAAATAGACTTAATGCTCCAGCTCCTACTGCTGGTCCTACATTATTAGCTACATCATTTGCGCCAATATTCATAGCCATATAAGCACCAAATATAGAGGCTACAATTAATAGAGTATTATGTTCAAGACCAGATGAACTAATAGAGGTATATATCATAATACCTAATATAAATAGCAAAGAGATAAGCAATCTTCCTACATCTTTAAGATCAAATTTTCGTGCCCTCTTTACATCAGGATAAGATTTTAGATCCATAAATAAATCCTTTTTGAGATTTTTAGGTTTTGTCTTTTATAAGTTTACCCTCTTTGGTTAAATAATATTTATCAAAATCTTTGGCTACAAAGCATACTCCTTTAAAGTGGTTTTTTAGTTCATTTTCAATTTGAGATATATGTTTTGAGTTTTTTTTCTCTTTTAGAGTATATCTACCACTAATATGAGTGGCTATAAGATTTTTTAAGTTAGCTTTATTTGCTGCTAATGCTAAAGATTTAGCGGTAGTATGTCTTTGTTTTTTAGTAAGTAGATCAAATACTTCTTGAGTATAGGTGGCTTCATGAATTAAAAGATCTGCATTTTTCATATGTTCATAGAGCAAATATGGATTATCATTATCTCCTGCTACTATTATCTTCCTTGGTTTAGGAGGAGGGAGGAGAAACTCTTTTGAATAAATTACTCTATTATCATCTAAAATGACTTTTTCTTGAGTTTTTATTTTAGAGTATATTGGAGATGGGGGTATATTATGCTCTTTTAATTTTTCTACATTTAATTTAGGAGCTTTTTGATGCTCTTTTATTATAAAAGCAAAACTATCTATACTATGAGATAGTTCTACTACTTCTATATCAAAGTTATCTAAGGAGTAGGTATCTTCTTTATTAATTTCAATTATATCTATATTACTTAGGTCTATTTGAGATATTTTAGCAGTAGTTTCTAAAAACTCTTTTATTCCTTTTGGGGCAAAAATTGTGAGTTTGGAGTTGATTTCTTCCATTTTTCGTGTGCTAAGAATGCCTAATAGTCCAAAAAAATGGTCTCCATGAAGATGGGTAATAAAGATTTTGTCTATTTTACTAATTGATAGGGGGCTTTTCATAATTTGGTGTTGAGTAGCTTCTGCACAATCAAATAAAGACCATTTGCTATCTTGTTCAAACTTTATAGCCAAAGCTGATGGATTTCTCTCTAATGTTGGCTTTCCAGCGGCTGTGCCTAAAAATATAATTTCCATATTATTAATAGCTGTAAAAGATTTTCAATATTTTTGAGGGTAATCATTATACCTCTTTTGATAAATAGTTGGAGTATTATAGTTTTTTTATACTAAGATAAATTTTAATTGGTTTAGATATAGTTTATTTTTCTTAGGAATAATCATTAAAAATAATAAAAGGAGATAAAGTGAAAAAGATAATTGGCGGATTATTAATAGTTACTTTAGCAATTATGGCATCAGAGAGTCCAAAGGAGCTTTTTGAGGCAAAGTGTAGTGGATGTCATGCTACAACTATGCCAAAAGATATTTCTAAAATAAAAGCTCCTGCTATTATGGGAGTTATGAGACATGTTAAGATGAAATATAAAAATAAAGATGAAGCAGTTAAGTTTATCGTAGATTATGTTCAAAATCCATCAAAAGATAAAGCTGTATGTATGCCTCAAAGAATTAAACAGTTTGGTCTAATGCCATCTTTAAAAGGAGTGGTTACAAAAGAGGAGTTAGAAGAGATAGCAAAATGGCTATATGATAACTATCCTCCAAAAAACTTTAGAGGAATGAGAGGAATGATGGAGCAAGAGAAAAAGAGAGGGTGCAAAAGAGAAAAGGAGTTATTGGAAAATAGTAAATAAGATTTTAAATTGAGATTACTTTAGCTGGGATATTGATTTTTAGAATATTTTTTATTATTTGATTAGATAAAAAGGCAGTAGAGAATATATTTATAGAGTTATGAGATGGGGCTTTTAGCCCCTTTTGTTTAGATATCTCTAAAACTCTTTTTGCTATTGCATCTCCTGTTTCTATTAATTGAATTGGATAGTCAAAAAAATTTTCTATCTCCTTTGAGATAAGGGGGTAGTGGGTACATCCTAAAACAATTGTATCTACTTTTTTCTCTTTCATTGGAGTTAGCCACTTTTTTAATAACTCTTTTGTCTCTTTTGAAGAGGCTTTTCCATCTTCAATAAGTTTTGCTAAATTTGGACAAGGCTGTTCTATTAGATTTATATCTTTATCTTTTAAAATTTTTTTTGATAGTTTTTTATATTTTGTTCCATTTAATGTGGCAGGAGTTGCCATAATTGCTATATTTTTGCTTTTAGTTACCTCAATAGCTGGTTTTATTCCTGGCTCTACTCCAACAATACTAATTGAACTAAATTCTTTTCTTAAATCTTCAATTGCAGCAGATGTTGCACTATTGCATGCTACTACTAATATTTTTATATCGAAATTTTTAATTAAATAAGAGGCAATTTTAAATGATCTCTCTTTAATAAACTCTCTATCTTTTTCCCCATAAGGGGCATATTTGTTATCTGCTACATAGTAGATATTATATTTTGGAAGTCTTTTTATAATAGAAGAGAGTATAGTTAATCCACCAACTCCTGAGTCAAAGAGCCCAATTTGCAAATATTATGCCCCTTCATTCATTAAAGAGAGAAACTCTTCATTATTTTTAGTCTTTAACATTTTGCTATATAAAAATTTTAGAGCTTCAACTTCATCCATCTCTTGCATTACATTTCTAATTGCCCATACTTTTTGAAGAGTTTCTGGGTCATTTAATAGCTCTTCTTTTCTTGTACCAGATTTAGAGATATCAATTGCTGGATATATTCTTCTTTCTGCTATATTTCTGCTTAATACAACCTCTGCGTTTCCTGTCCCCTTAAATTCTTCGAAGATAACTTCATCCATTCTACTGCCTGTTTCAATAAGAGCAGTAGCTATAATAGTAAGACTTCCACCATTTTCTATATTTCTTGCTGCTCCAAAAAATCTTTTTGGTTTATGCAAAGCATTTGCATCAACTCCTCCAGATAATACTTTACCAGAACTTGGGGTTACAGTATTGTAGGCTCTTGCAAGACGTGTAATAGAGTCTAATAAGATTACTACATCTTGTCCAAGCTCTACTCTTCTTTTTGCTCTTTCTATTACCATTTGAGCAGTTCTTACATGATTTTGTGCAGGCATATCAAAAGTAGAGGCATATACTTCCCCTTTTACTGAGCGCTGCATATCTGTTACCTCTTCTGGACGTTCATCTACTAATAGAACCATTAGAGCAATTTCTGGATTATTGTGAGTAATACCGTGAGCTATCTCTTTTAAAAGTTCAGTCTTTCCTGTTCTTGGGGGCGCTACAATAAGAGCTCTTTGACCTTTTCCTATTGGAGCAAATAGATCTACTACTCTACCTGTTAATTTAACTGGATTATATTCTAATTTTAACTTTTCATTTGGGTATAGAGGTGTTAGGTTATCAAATAGAGGTCTTGATTTAGAGCTCTCAGGTGACATATAGTTAATTGCCTCTATCTTTAAGAGAGCGTAATATTTCTCTTGGTCTTTTGGCGGTCTAACTTGTCCAGTAACAATATCTCCATTTCTTAAGGCAAATCTTTTAATTTGTGTAGCACTTACATATGTATCATTTGTAGAGTTGGCGAAATTGCCATCAATTGATCTTAAAAAACCATACCCCTCATTTGTGATTTCTAAAATGCCAGTATATAGAATATATCCGCCTTGAGATACTTGTGATTTTAATATCTCAAAGATTAAATCTTTTCTTTGGAACTCATTTGGATTATCTATTTTTAGCTCTTTTGCAATTTCTAAGAGCTCTTCAATTGGCATTTGTTGGAGATCTTCTATCTTATAGCCCTCTACTGGTATATGAGTTCTTTGATGTTGTTTCTTTTGGTTGTTGTTTTGATTTTGATTACTCTGTTTATTTTGCTGCTTTGTCTCGCTCATCTATCCTCTACTTTTTTTAATTTGAAGATATATTTAAGTATAAAAACTTAA
>JAADEA010000107.1 GCA_013153675.1 Campylobacterota bacterium | reverse complement strand
TATGAACCTCTTTATTTTTATTGATTTTAGAAAAGGCAAACTTCTCTTTTAAATCATCACTTTTCCAATAGCTACATAATAAAATAAATAAAATCAATCCACTAATAGCACATGAGAGTTTACTTTTACAAAAAAACATAATTTCTCCTCCTTTTATCCCCAACTTTCCCCTAAATTATAACATCTTAAAATTATTTTGCCTCATGAGCTTTATGAATTACAGTTGTTAATCCTAACAATTTCCACCCCTGCAGCCCTGCTCTATAATAAAATATCTTATTTGCAGGATAACCAAGTTCTATCAATTTTCTTGCTACTTTTGGAGACTTTCCGCACCAAAGCCCATTACAAAATAGCATTACCTCTTTTGCATTACTAAAATCCCAACTACCATCTCCTTTCTTTTTAGCTCCTAAAATTTTAAATAATTTTTCAATTACACTCTTTTTTTTACTATCAAAAACATAATAAGGAATATTAATAGCTCCTGGAATCGTCTCTAATTCAAACCACCTTTTATCTCTTACATCTATTAAAAATCCCTTTTTAGAAGGAACTTTATCTCTTATAAATTTTACTACTTCTAAATCTCCTACGGTCTCCACATTTGGAGCTGCTTTTGTAGGTTGAATACAATGTGGTGGACAAAGGCGTGAAGTTCTTGTAAAATCATCACTTAACCTATTAGAGGTATCTTGAATTCTTTGAACTTTTACTTTAACTCCACTATCAATTGTATATACATAAGGAATTTTAGGAGTAATCTTTACTGGAATATCATCTTTTGCCAATAATAATCCCCCAAGAAGGGATAAAATTAAAACTGCTCTCATTTTTTATCCCCTCCCTTCTTATCTTGGAACTCTCAATCTTTGTCCAACATATATTTTATTTGGATTTTTTATTAAATCTGGATTTGCTTTATATATTTTCATATACATAGAAGCTGCTCCATATACCTTTAGAGCTATTCCCCCAAGAGTATCACCTGGCTTTACAACATAATATCTAAGCTCATTAGCTCTCTCTTGCAACTCACTCTCTAATACTGCATTATCCTCTTTTGCAACACTACTTTCTGCCTCTTTTAAAATATTATTAATCTCATCACTTAATTGAGCCAAATCTGTATCGTCATTTTGATTAGCTGTTGTATCTTTTGCCACAATTACTTTATTAAATGTATCTGTTTTATCAATCTTTCCTTTAGCCTTAATTTTATGAGCATTAGCTTTTATTTGCTCTTTAGTAGGAGCTTTCTCCTCTTCTAATGTATCTACCTCAACTTGACTCAAACTCTCAATTAAAGCTATATCCTCAGGCGCAGCTCCTACATATTGAGCACCCTTTTTATTTTGAGTACTTTCAGCTGCTTGGCTCTTATTAGTTTGCGTATTAGTAGTAGGTTCAATAGCCTCTAATGCCTCTTCCTCTTGAGCTAATTGTTTCGCCTCCTCTGCAGGAGTCAACTCTTTATTTTCTTGAGTAGTTACTGGAGCATTAGATACAGAAGAGCTCTTTTTTGCTTGAGTATTTTGCTTTGCTGCCATTTGAGCCATTACTATTTGTACAATTTTAGCTATCTCTTCTTGAGATAACTTTTTATTAGTTGCCTTTTGAGCAGAAGTAGCAATCATTTGCTCTTTATTTGGTTGATTATTTTCATAAACAGCAGATGTAGCTGCCTCCTTTGCTACTTGAGTTCTATTTACAGCAACACCATTTTCGCCTTTATTCATAGTGGTTAAATAAAATATTGCTCCTATTGCTATAATAAATAGCAAAATAATCATTATCAATAATATATAAATTAACTTTTTATCCCCGCTCTCTTTTACAATTACCGGTGGAGTAGAACTAATTAAATCCCCATTTTCAAAACTTTTATTACTCATTTTTGCCTCCTTTAGTACTCAATCACTTTCTCGCTCAATTTAACTGCTTTATCCATCTCTTTTAAGAGTATAGGGTTTTTATCGATAATCTCTTTAAATTCCATATCATTAACCTCCTCCTTTAGATAAATTGGTTTTAACTTTTTCCATAAATTCTCTACTACTTTATATTGTTTTTTTACCTCTTTATTATCTGGTTTTATTAAGCCCAACTCTTTACTTCCATACATAAGACCTTTTAAAGAACTATCAAATAGCTTTATACTACCCTTTAGAGACTCTATTATACCCTTTTTGTTATATTTTGTCACAAGAATTTTCTCTTTTGTCATTTTTTGGGTAAGCATTCTTTGACGTCCTGCAATATTTACAATATGCAATCTTACTTTATCAAGATAATTTACACTAAATGATCCCTTTTCAAAAATCGTAACTAAATCATTAGATCTTTTTAATAGTTCTAAATTATTATCAATAATAAATTGAAGGCTCTTTTTATCTTTTCCATCACTTTTTGATAACAAAACTGCACTTTTTAAAAAAGGTTTCCAAAGTTTAACAATATAGGCAATTTGCTTAATAGCTTTTTGATTTTTTGTAGGTGGTAATCCAAGCTCCTTATCACCTTTTACAAATCCAATTAATGTTCTATTATATAATTTTGCATATTTCACAATATCTTTACAACTATTTTTTCTTAGATGTAAATTACACTCTAATGAAAGTTTTGCAATTCTTTGAGTAAGCATTCTTTGCTTTCCAGCTAAATTGACAACTCTTCTATTAATCTCCTTATCATGCATAAAACTACTTACTAATCTATTTAATTTAATAAATTGTTTTTGCCTATTTAGAGACTTTGTATATAAAACTACTGCCTTATTCATCTCCACTTTTAATTTATCTAAAAGAGCAATAGCTTTTGGAATATCTTTATGTTCATTAACTGCTTTTTGTAAAATAGGCTTTCCCTCTTCCCATATCTTTTTTACTTTTAATAGTTGATTTCTAATCTTAGGTAGTGTTGTCTTTACTAAGTGATTTTTCTTATCACCATTTATTAATCCATTTAAAGAGTCTTCAAAAAGTTTAAAGGCATTTAAAAAGTCTTTTTTATAAAAATCACTTTTTATACCCAAATTTATAAATAATAAATCTTTTGCCATTCTTTGAGTAAGCATTCTTTGACGCCCAGCAATATTTATATTATTAGCTATTGGAAGATTAATACCATCTTTACCTAAAGAGGCATACATAAAAACAGCCCTATTCATCTCTTTTAATAAAGGAAGATTTGATTTTTCAATAATTTCATAACTTTTATTATCAGCTTTATTTGATACAACTTTTAATATCTCTTTTAAAAATGGTTTCCAAAGCCTCTCTACTTTAATTAATTGCTTTTGAATATCTTTATTATCTGTAGGAACTAAACCAAGTTCCTTATCTCCTTTTATTAAACCAATTAATGTTTTATTAAATAGTTTTGCACTCTTTAGCAATTTTTCTCTATTTTTCTCTTTATCAATCCCCATCTTAACCAATAGAGCCTCTTTTGTCATCTTTTGGGTAAGCATTCTTTGTTTACCAGCTAAATTAATTGTGACTGCTAACTCTTTATCACTCATACCAAATAGAGGAATAAGCATTAGCCACATTAAAAGTAAGACTCTTTTTATCATAATTAATCCTTAAATTTCTGGTTTTAATGTGGTCAATCCTAAAATTTGCCAATATTGCATTCCTCCCCTATAATAGAAGAGTTTATCTTTAGGATAACCTATCTCTATTAAATGTTTAAGAGCTCTATAACCTTGTTGACACCAAGGTCCATTATCAAAAATAACCATCTTTTGAGCTTTTGAAAAATCCCAACTACCATCACTTTTTTGTTCTGCTCCAAGAAGAGGTAAAATCTTTACTAAATAGGGGTTTGTTTTACTTGGAGATAAAATTGAAAAAGGTATATTAACAGCTCCTGGAATCGTTCCAGCCATATACCATTTTGGCATTCTCGCATCAACTAAAATTCCACTATTTTCTGAGACATCATTCTTTAAAAAATTTAAAAGATCAAGCTCCCCTATTGTCTTTACACCTTTAATTGGTTTATATGGCATAATACAAAAAGGCGGACATGGTCTTGATGTTTTTGTATAAGAATTTTTTAATCTATATTTTGGATCTTGAATTCTCATAATTCTTACTGATTTACCCATTACATCTACATCAACATATGGTATATCTTTCGTGATTTTCACCTTAATATCTTCACTTTTTACCATTTGAGTAGATGATAGAAAAATTAACAAAGTAGCTGCTAAAAGCGAAAAACCTCCTCTCATTTGCCTTCCTTTATTGCTTTAATTTGATTATATCTCAATTAATCTTAGCAGATTATAAGTTTTTAAGTTATAAAAATGACAAATCTTTATTTATCTCTATTTAAGAATTTAATAGTATAATTTGATTTTGATAATAATTATCACTTATGAAAGCGGCAAAATGGATACTCTCACTATTGCAATAGTAGGTCAACCAAATGTTGGTAAAAGTTCTCTAATCAATGCCTTAACAAATGCACAATTAAAAGTTGGAAATTTTGCTGGAGTAACAGTTGAAGCTAAAAAGATAGAATCTATTTTTAAATATAAAAATAAAGATTATAAAATAGAATTAATTGATCTTCCTGGAATCTACTCTTTAAAAGATTTTACTACTGAAGAGAAAGTGACTAAAAACTTTTTAGAAAATGAAGAGTATGATTTAATTTTAAATATTGTAGATGCTACCCATCTTCAAAGAAGCTTAATGCTAACTGCACAGTTAATGGAACTTGGTAAAAAAATGGTAGTAGCATTAAATATGATGGATGAAGCAAAAAAAGAGGGTATTGAAATAAATACCAAATTACTATCTAAAATTTTAGGAGTTCCAGTAGTAGAAGTAAGTGCTAAAACAAAAGAGGGAATAGAAGAGCTAAAAGAGAAAATTATAGAAGCAGCCCACTCAAATATCTATCCTAAAATGGTATATAGTGACTATATTGAAGAAGAGATTGACAAAATTGTCAACTTTTTAAAAGAAAAACACTTTAAATTTAGATTGCCCCTAAGAAACTTAGCAATTTTACTTTTAAAAGAGGATAGAAATATCTATAAAGAGTTGCATGATGAACCAATTTGGATAGAGTTATTGCCTCTTATTAGAAGCGCTCTTGAACATATATATTTACATGCCCAAGCTCAAGATATTGAAGAGATATTTACTCAAGAGTATATTGCATTTGCCAAAGGAGCAAAAGAGGAGGTTTTAAAGTGTCCAAAAAGAAAGAGTAAAAATATTACTCAAAAGATTGACTCTATTCTTTTAAATAAATATTTAGGAATCCCCATTTTTCTTATATTAATGTGGCTTTTATTTCAAGCTACTTTTACATTAGGAGAGGTACCTGTTGAACTTTTAGATAACCTATTTAACTCTTTAACAAACTATATCAAAGATAGCTATCCAAACAGCTCTTTTACTCCTTTAATTGCCGATGGAATAATAAAAGGGGTAGGAGGAGTTATAGAGTTTTTGCCAAATATAATAATATTATTTATTGGAATTGCCCTTTTAGAAACTACTGGATATATGGCAAGAGTCTCTTTTTTATTAGATGGTTTTTTTCATAAATTTGGATTACATGGAAAAAGTTTTATTCCTCTTATTACTGGTTTTGGATGCACAGTGCCAGCTTATATGGCAGCAAGAACTCTAAAAAATAGAAGTGATAGATTAATTACAATGTTTATTTTAAGCTTTTTTAGCTGTAGTGCAAGAGTGCCAGTTTATGTTCTTTTTATCTCTATATTTTTCCCTTCTAATATAGCTGGAAATGCTCTTTTTATAATATATATTACAGGTGCTATTTTAGGATTAATAGCAGCAAAAATTCTTTAGCTATTTCAATCTTTTTATTATATTGATTAATTAGTGCCTCATTTTTAGGATAGTGGCTCCCATACCAAATAAGAATTGCTGCTA
>JAADEA010000023.1 GCA_013153675.1 Campylobacterota bacterium | reverse complement strand
AACATTTTATTAGGGATGGAATAAATTTATATATAGAAGTTCCTATATTCTTTACCCAAGCCATTTTAGGAGGAACTATTAAAATACCATCAATTGATGGAGAGATAGAATTAAAAATTCCACCAAACACAAAAGATAAAGAGCAATTTATATTAAGAGAAAAAGGGGTAGTAGATGTACATAACCCAAATCATAGAGGAGATTTAATTATTCAAGTAAATATTGTATATCCTCAAAAAA
The DNA here is from genome assembly GCA_013153675.1 of Campylobacterota bacterium. The sequence continues at coordinate 5,704 of JAADEA010000023.1, read as the reverse complement.
TCACTCCAGAACAAAAAGAGCTCTTATTAAAGCTTCAAAATAGTTTTGGAGTAGAGAGTGAACCTCATAAAGGGATATTAGAGTCTGCTATTGAGAGATTTAAAAAATGGATTAAAAAACCAAAAAAGGAGTAGGCAAAAGCCTACTTTCCTGAGGCAACAGCCTCTTTTAAATATTTACCTGCTTTAAATTTAGGAGCTTTATGAGCAGGCTTAAAGTAAGTCTTATTGCTTCCAGGAACTTTTCCACTCTTTTCTGGAACATCTACTACGCTAAAAGTCCCAAATCCAACAAAGGCAATACTATCACCCTTTTTTAATACCTCAGTAATGCTCTCTAAAAAAGCATTTGTAGCTCTCTCTGCAGCAGCTTTACTCTCAAAGCCACCCTTTTCTTTTATAAGTTCTATGAATTCAGCTTTAGTCATCTTTTTCTACCCTTTTACTAAAATAGATATGGAAATTATAAGATACTATTCTTAGATAAAGATTAAGCAAAGCCCACAAAACCGAATTATTTATAAAAATATGTAAAAAATGTGTAAAAAAGAGGGAAATTAACAAAAAGCTTTTACATTATCTTATATCCACTTTATGGGAATATTTATTACCTAATAGGCTAAAAAATGTTTTTTTAAAAAAAAAAATCTCCAAAAATTCTATATTTTTAGATTTAGAAGCTATAAGTTTATAGATATGCTATAAAAAATTATTAATTATAGATAAAAATAAAAGAGATTTATTTAAAGGTATATTAGAATTGATAAAATAAAAAATTATTTTATAAAGAGATGGTGCGGCGGGAGGGACTCGAACCCTCACGAGCTTGCGCCCACAAGGCCCTCAACCTTGCGCGTCTACCAATTCCGCCACCGCCGCAATAAGAAGATTTTGGGAGAGAATTATATCTTCTCTCCCCTTAAGATCTATTAAAGAAAAGGATTTGCATAAAGAGCAATTAGAGCAATTACCAATGTATAAATAACTTGCGCTTCAATCATCGCAAGAGCAATAAACATTGTAGTCATTAATTTTCCACCAAGTCCTGGATTTCTTGCAGTTCCAGCAATTGTAGCAGCTGCAGTATGACCCATACCAATTGCTCCACCAAGAGCTGCAAGTCCTAAACCAACACCAGCTGCAATTACAGAGTAAGCTTGAATCATACTCTTTCCACCTTCTTCACCTGCAAAAGCAAATGCACCAAAAATAAAAAATAGTGCTAATACCTTTTTCATTACTAACCCTTTTAAATTATTATTTTGCCCTATTTAGATCCGTTCGGCTTGCGTATCCCTACTTATCACCTAAATAGAGCGCTTTATTATACAGAAGTTTAAATTAATAATTTTTTATAATAAGTAGATAGTTGAAATATTTTTGATACAATTATTAATATAAGTTTAATAAAAGGCAAAAAAGATGAGACAAAGAGGTGTAGTTGCACTTTTGCTATTTTTTTTAATAACTACTTTTATATTTGCAAGAGAAGTAATACCTTTGAGTAAAACAAAATTTGAAGTAATTGAAAATGGTCAATCAAGAGTAGTAGATCTATTAGGAAAAGAATTTATTGTAGTATCTGTAAGAGAAAAAGGAAGTGATGGTAGATTTTATGCAGTAGATAGAGATGGAATAGTTTGGTGGACTGGTATTATTACTTCTGGTGCAGATGATTATAAAACTCCTTCTGGAATCTATACTGTATTAGATAAAAAGAGATATTATATGTCAAAAAAATATCCAGATGAAGATGGTATAAACAATATGGATTTTAGCATCTTTTTTACAAGACAAGGGCATGCTCTACATATGGGAAGTGTAAATTGGATGTCTCATGGATGTATTCATATTGCTCCCAAAGATATACCAGTTATTTTTCATTGGGCAAAAATTGGAGATACTAAAGTAGTAGTTACAAGACATAGTTATATGCCTTTTGCAAAAGAAGATCTTTTAAGGTTTAATTTAAGATAAAAGGAGAAAAACTCCTTTTACATTCCTGGTATTCTTGGAATTTTTCCAAGTTTTGAATATCTACAATAAAATCCCCATGCTTTTTTAATCCAATGACCAATAATTGGAAGAGGTATCATTTTACCACCTTTATCATTCCTATATACAAATGCAGCTCCATCTCCACTATCCATTACACATAAAATATTCAAATGGTCTCTATATCCTTTTCTTTGGCTACTTCCTTCACTTTTAGCTTTTATATTAAAAGCTGTATTTCTTGCCATTACTTCTGCAATATGACCTTGTTTTGCTCTCCAATCTGGTCCTAAAAGTTCTGCTGAATCTCCAATTGCATATACATTATCTAAACCTTCTACTTCACAATAATCATTAATTTTTACCAATCCTGCCTCATTTAGTGGTAAGTCACTATTTTGAAACACTCTATGTCCATCTCCAGCTGGAATAAACATTGTAAAATCACTTAGCAATTTAGAATCATCCTCAAATACTACTCCATCAGCTTCAAATCTTTTGATCTTTTTGCCAAAATGTTTATTAATATTTAATTTTTTAAAAAAGATATCCATCATTTTTAGTGCTTGCTCTCCCATTCTTGCTCCTGGTTTTTCCATTGGAGCAAAAAAAGTTAATTCAAATTTATCTCTAATGCCAAGCTTTTTTAATTTATGATGAACATTAAATAAAACCTCAAAAGCTGGACCACCTCTTACATTACTTGGATCTTTTGGATTACCTCCAAATCCCATTGCTATCTTACCACCACCTTTTGAGATTAATTCATCAATTCTTTTTTTAATCTCTAAAGACTCTTCTGGTTCTCCACAAATAGATAAGAAATATTCACTTCCCTCATGCTTTACCTTACCACTTCCAATTGCAACTACTAAATAGTCTCCACTATATTCACCACTCTTTCCAATAGCTTTTAGCTCTTTTGCTTTAATTTCAACAATTTCATCTATTATCACATCAAAACCATGAGCCTTACTCAACTCACTTAAAGGAATAGATACATCTTCAAAAGTTGCTTCTCCCGTTGGTACCCAAATTGATGTGGGATAGATATAAAAATAGTCTCTATTTGAAACTAATGTAACATCAAAGCCATATTTTCTTAAAAATATTGAAGCTTCAATTCCAGCAAATCCTCCACCTAAAACTAAAACTCTGCTCATATAATAACTCCTTCTTATATTTTGCATAATTATATTTAATTTGAAATAAATAAAAGTTGATTTGAACAAAAAAGTGAAAAAATATAAAAATTATTTAAATTATAAAAAGCTAAAAAAGGGGAAAAAGGAGAGATTATATTAGATTTTCTCTAACATAATCTAATGTAGCAAGCTCTATTTTTTTATCTTTTTGATCTAATACAACCACATCTATCTCATCTCCGACTTTAAAATCACTCAAGCTCTTATCTCCAAGTTTTGAGACATGCAACAAGGCATCATAATTGCCAGGTAGTTCTACAAACATACCAAAATCTACAATTCTTTTTACTACTCCATGATATGTAGCACCTATTTTATATTTAGGAACTTCTCTCTCATCAGAAGTGGCAATTCTTTTAATATGCTCTTTTGCACCTTCAATACTCTCTTGATCATCTCCAGTAACTTTTACTTTTCCACTTTCTCTATCTAAATCTATACTTACTCCAAATTTTTCGATAATCTCCTTAATAGTAGATCCAGCCCTTCCAATAATTAAAGATATTTTTGATGGATCTATATGGAAAAATTCACTCTTTGGCAACGCACTACTTGGCTTTATATCTTTACTTGCCTCTTCCATAATCTCTAAAATCTTAACCCTTGCCTCTTTTGCTTGTTTAATAGCATCATTTAAAATCTCTTTTTTCAATCCAGAGACTTTTATATCCATTTGAAGAGCAGTAATTCCATCTTTAGTACCTGCTACTTTAAAATCCATATCTCCATGCATATCTTCTACACCCATAATATCTGTTAAAATAGCATACTCATCACCTTTTATTACAAGCCCCATAGCAACACCAGCTACCATCTTTTTTAATTTAATATTTGCAGCTTTTAAGGCTAAAGATCCTCCACATACAGTAGCCATTGAAGAAGAACCATTACTCTCTAAAATCTCAGATACAACTCTAATAGTTTGAGAACTATCCTTCTCAACTACCGCTTCTAATGCTCTTTTAGCTAAATTTCCATGTCCAAGCTCTCTTCTACTTGGAGCTGTAATTGGTTTTGCCTCTCCCACACTAAATGGAGGAAAGTTATAATGCACCATAAATGTTTCATTTTGTACACTCTTATCTGTTAAAAGTTCAAACATCTGCCCATCTTTTGAGTCACCTATTGTAACAGTAACTAAAGCTTGAGTCTCACCTCTTGTAAAAAGAGCAGATCCATGAACAGAAGGAAGAAGATTTGTCTCAATAGAAATTGGTCTAATTTCATTAAAACTTCTTCCATCAAGCCTTTTTCCTTGTAATAATAAAGACTTTACTATTCCACCTCTTACTTCATAAATAGCAGCCTCTAATGCATCTTGAGTAAATTCAAGTCCTTCTCTTTCTAACTCCTCTTTTATCTCTTTTGTTAAATATTCAAACTCAATACTTCTTTCACTCTTTGTTAAACTATTTAGAGCCTTTTTGATTTTATCTTTAAATCTACTTTCTATTATAGGAACTAAAGGATTTGGAATCTCATTTACTACAATATCTTCTCTTAATTCTTTTTTAAGAGGCAAAAGATCTTCTAAATATCTATTAGTAGCTCTTTTAATAGCCTCAGAGGCTACATCCAAAGCTTCTATTAACTCATCTTCTCTTATCTCTTTTAACTCCTCTTGAGGAATTGTTCTCATCTCAATCATCATTAAATCACTATCACTTCCAACTACCAATAGATCTAAAGTATTACTTTTTAATTCTGATAGAGTAGGATTAATTAAAAATCCCCCCTCCTCTTTTCTTGCCAATCTAACTCCAGCTACACTCTTATTAATTGGTAAAGATGAAGTTAAAAGAGCAGCATTTGCCGCATGAAGTGCTGCAAGCTGTAAATCTACTTCCCAATCAGAACTTAAAACCATTATTGTAATAAAAACTGGATATCTAAAACTTTTTGGGAAAAGAGGTCTTAAGGCTCTATCTACTATTCTTGCAGTTAAGGTTTCATAATCTCCAGGCTTTTGTTCTCTCTTTACAAATCCTCCTGGAATTTTTGCAGCAGCATATGCTCTTTCTAAATATTGAACAGTTAAAGGTAAAAACTCCTCTTCTACTTCATTATTATCTACTGTAACAGCAGCAAGTAAAATTGCATTTTTAATTTTATATAAAACTGCTCCATCTGCTTGTCTTGCTACCTTGTTAAATATATACTCTTCATTTAAATTATTTACATCTATATCTACCTTTATCTCTCCCATTATCTACTATCCTTTCTAATTGTTAATGTAATTTTAGCCAAAAACTCTAATATTTAAAATTTAAACTTTTTTATATAGTCATCACTTGGAAGTTGTTTGTAGATCTCTTCTTCATCAAAAGAGTAGCGATAATTCTTTATATATTCCATCAAGATATTATATGCTCTATTTATCTTTTGAATATTATTAGAATTTATATCTTGATTTAAATCTGGATGATTAGTTTTAATTAGCTCTTTATATCTTTTTTTAATCTCATCTTGCGTTACAAAATTTGGTATATTTAAAATCTCTAATGC
>JAADEA010000039.1 GCA_013153675.1 Campylobacterota bacterium | reverse complement strand
TCTACTATTTTGGATATAGTTTTGTAGATTTAGTTAGTGCTAAAGGGGAGGTCTCTTTTAGAGGAGATATATTAGATATATATCCGCCAAATGCTTCTTATCCATTTAGAGTTATATTTTTTGGAGATGAGATTGAAGAGATATCAGCTTTTGATATATCAACTCAAAGAAGAATTAAAAAAGATATTGAATCTATAGAGATCTTTCCCTCTTTTTTATCTTTAGATAAAAAGAGTTTTAAAGAGCTTGAAGAAAGAGTTAAAAATAGCCATTTTGATCCATTTGTTAAGGATATCTACTCAATTGGATTTTGGCATTTAGATAATTTTGCCACATCTTATTTAAAGGAGTTTAAAAGCTCAATTACCCCTTTAGCTCTTCATGAATTAAGAGAGTATTATTCACTAAATAATCCAATAATTTCTTTAGATGAATTTCCATCTACTCCTATTGAGCCTTTAAATAGATATATAGAGATTAAGAGCCAAAATATAAATGAGCTAATTAAAAATAATAAAGATCATAAAGTAATAGTAGTAGCTAAAAGTGAAGCTCAGCTTAGAGGAAGCTCATTAATAGATTTAGAAGATATCAATTTTATAAAGAGTGATGGAGTTATTAATATAAAAGGAGATAATGAGATAATTATCTCATTAAATAAAGAAAATAAGCCAAAGAGGGTAAAAAGAGCAAAGATAATTTTAGATGAGATAAAAGTAGGAGAGTATGTAGTTCATGAAAATCATGGAATAGGTATTTTTAGAGGTATTCAAAAAAGAGAGGTATTAGGTGCAGTTAGAGAGTTTGTAGTTTTAGAGTATCAAAATAGTGAATATTTATATATACCAGTAGAAAATTTAGATGTTATTGATAGATATATTGCAAGTAGCGGCTCTTTGCCCGTAGTTGATAAACTTGGAAAGAGCTCATTTAAAAGGATAAAAGAGAAAGCAAAAGAGAAACTTTTTGCCATTGCATCTGAGCTTATTAATATATCTGCAAATAGACTTTTGCAAAAAGGGGCTATTTTTAATACCAATATTGAAGAGCTTTTAATCTTTCAAAAAGAGGCAGGCTTTGAATATACTCCAGATCAAAAAAGAGTTATAAAAGAGATTATTCAAGATTTAAGTAGCGGTAGGGTAATGGATAGGCTTCTTAGTGCAGATGTAGGCTTTGGAAAGACTGAAATTGCTATGAATGCTATCTTTTTAGCAATAAAGAGTGGTTATCAGGCAGCATTAATTGCTCCTACTACCCTCTTGGTATCTCAACATTTTAACACTTTTAAAGAGCGCTTTTTAAAATGGGGAATAAGGGTAGAAAAGTTAGATAGATTTACCTCTACAAAGAATAAAAAAGAGATATTAAAAGATTTAGAAGAGGGGAATATAGATTGTATTATTGGTACTCATGCTCTTCTTGGCGTAAAATTTAAAAATTTAGGTTTAGTAGTAATTGATGAAGAGCATAAATTTGGAGTTAAACAAAAAGAGGCTATAAAAAAGATCTCTTTAAATACTCATCTTCTATCAATGTCTGCTACTCCAATTCCAAGAACTCTAAATATGGCTCTTTCAAAAATTAAAAGTTTTAGTGAGATCTTAACCCCTCCTCTTGATAGAAAGGGGGTTCGAACTTTTGTAAAGAGTTATGATAAGGTTTTAGTAAAAGAGGCTATTTTAAGAGAGCTAAGAAGAGGAGGGCAGATATTTTATATCTATAATTCAATTAGTGCTATAGAGAGCAAAAAAGAAGAGCTCTTAGAGCTATTGCCAGATTTAAAGATAGCTATTTTACACTCAAAAGTTCCAGCTGCCAAAAGCGAAAGAGAACTTTTAAAATTTGCAAATGGAGAGTATGATCTTTTACTTAGCACCTCTATTGTTGAATCTGGTTTACATCTACCAAATGCAAACTCAATTATTGTAGATGGAGCTCAAAATTTTGGTATAGCAGATTTGCATCAATTAAGAGGTAGAGTAGGAAGGGGAGAAAAAGAAGGGTATGCCTATTTCTTTGTAGATAATAAAGAGAATTTAAGTGATAGTGCAAAAAGAAGACTTTTAGCTCTTGAATCTCATAGCTCTTTAGGAAGTGGAGCAATTTTGGCTATGCATGATTTAGAAATTAGAGGAGGTGGAAATTTAATTGGAGAGGCTCAAAGTGGTCATATAAAACAGATTGGTTACTCTTTATATCTAAAAATGTTAGAAGATGCTATTAAAAAGTTAAGTGGTGAAGCAAAAGATTTAGAAAAAGAGATAGAGATTGCTCTAAATGTAAATGCATATTTAAATGATGAGTTAATTAGTGAAGATAGATTAAGATTAGAGCTATATAGAAGATTATCTCAAGCATCTAATGTAGAGGAGATATATGAGATTGAAGAGGAGATTGAAGATAGATTTGGAAAGCTTGATAAGATTTCCCGTCAGTTTATAGATTTAATGATAATAAAAGTTTTAGCTAAAAATAAGAATATAAAGCGAATTTCTTCTTTTAAAGAGAAAATTTTTATAGAGTTCTATAATCAAGCAGAGCGTCTTACTTTAAAAGCTCCCACAAAAGATGATGATGATGTTATAAAAGAGACCCTTTCATATCTTAGAAGTTTAAAATAAATTAAAAAAAAAGATCCTTCTACCTCTTAAATAGCGCCAAAAAATGATATAACTTTATTAATGATTAGTTAATTATTATGATGTAAACTAATTTAAAATATAACATTTTTTTAGGAGAGTTTTGTGGAGAGTATTAAGAGGATAAAAGAAGAGGTCAAAAAGGTTGTTGTTGGTCAAGATAAGATGATAGAGGGGCTCTTAACAGGGCTTTTGACTCAAGGACATATTCTCTTAGAAGGAGTTCCAGGACTTGCTAAAACAACTACTGTTAATGCTTTGGCAAAAACATTAGGACTCGATTTTAAAAGGGTTCAATTTACTCCCGATCTATTACCAAGTGATATTATAGGAACAGAGATATATGATCCATCTACTAATAGTTTTAAGATTAAACAAGGTCCAGTATTTACAAATCTTTTATTAGCAGATGAGATAAATAGGGCTCCAGCTAAAGTGCAATCTGCTCTTTTAGAGGTAATGCAAGAGAGGCAAGTTACCATTGGAGATCATACTTTTAAGATAGATTTACCATTTTTAGTTATGGCTACTCAAAACCCAGTAGAGCAAGAGGGAGCTTATGAGTTGCCAGAAGCTCAACTTGATAGATTTATGTTAAAGATAGTAGTTGGATATAACACAAGAGCTGAAGAGCTTGAAATTGCAAGGAGAGTAGCAAATAGAAGCTTTGAGGAGATAAAACAGGTTGCTACAAAAGAGGATTTAGAAAGAGTTAGACAAGAGGTTTTAAAGGTTCATATAGATCCAGAGGTAGAAAGATATATTATTGAGATTATATTTGCTACAAGAGAGCCAGAGAAATATGGACTTGATGAGCTTAAAAACTATATAGAATTTGGTGCTTCTCCAAGGGCGAGTATTGATCTTTATAAGGCAAGTAGAGCAATTGCATTTTTAAAAGAGCAAGATTTTGTCTCTCCGATTGAGATAGCCTATATTGCTAAAGAGGTTTTAAGACATAGGATTATTTTAAGTTATGAGGCTGAAGCAGAAGGAATTACTCAAGATATGATAGTTGAGAAGGTTTTAGGGGCAGTACCTATTCCATAGGAGAAGATGTGAAGGTTAAAGCAAAAGAGATTATTTTAAAGACAAGAAAAAATGTTTTTGGTGATATGCTTGGCAACAATGCCTCTATTTTTCATGGAGAGGGTTTTGAATTTGCAGAGATTAGAGAGTATCAATATGGAGATGATGTTAGAAAGATTGATTGGAAGACTACTGCAAAGTTAAAAAAACCTTATGTAAAGATATATCATGAAGAAAGAGAGATAAATGTAGTAGTCTCAACAATGTTTAGTGGTTCCACCTATTTTGGAACTACTAAGCAAAAAAGTGAATATATGGCAGAGATTCTTGCAATTTTAGGTTTTTCTGCTGTTAATAATAAAGATAAATTTTCTCATATTCTATTTGCAGATAAACTATATCATGCCTCAAAACCATCTAAAAAGATATTTTCTGTATATAAAGAGGTAGAAAGAGCCTTAGAGTTTAACCCTCTTCATAAAGAGGCAAAATATAAAGAGTGGGTTGATACACTATTTAAAAGGATTAAAAAGAGATCTTTAATATTTTTAATAGGGGATTTTATTGGAGAGGTAGATTTAAGGCTTTTAGCAAAAAAACACGATTTGTTTGTAATTATTGTAAGAGACTATTTTGAAGAGAATCCAAAGCCTTTAGGATATCTATCGTTGGTAGATCCAGAGACATTAAATATATTTGAAGGAGATGTCTCAGAAGATCTTATTAAAAGTTATAAAAAGGCTATTATAAAAAATGATAGAGCCTTATATAAACATTTTAGAGAAAATAGTATTAGATTTGTAAAGCTTTTTACAAATGAAGAGCCTTATATTAAAATAGCTAAGAAGATGGTATAGGAGGAGTGGTGAACCAATTAAGAGATATAAAGCCATTAGTAGATATTAGCGATTTTTCACTCTATATCTTTTGGGGTTTAATTATTTTAGTAGTTGGGATTTTAATATTTCTTTTAATAATTTTTATTAAGAAGTTCTCTTTTAAGAAAAATAAAGAGAAAGAGTATTTAGCTGCACTTAGTAGAATTGATTGGTCAAATCCTAAAAAAGCAGCTTATGAAGCCACATATTATGGAAGATTATTAGCAAATGATGATAGAAGAGAAAAGCTTTTTGAAGAGCTTGTAAAGAGGCTTGAACCATACAAATATAAAAAGGAAGTGGGCAAAGTGGATGAAGATGTAATTAAATATTTTAATTTATATAAGCAGGTGTGCGATGAGTCAATTTGAGTTTCAATATCCATGGGCATTTGCACTAATTTTTCTATTTTTAATATGTGCTAAGTTTTGTCCAGCAAGGGCAATGGCTATATATTTCCCACATATTAATAGAATATTTTATAAAGAGAAGGTTAAGAGTAGATTTTTATCTATTTTAAAGTGGATTGGAGTAGTTGCTTTAATTATTGCAATGAGCTCTCCTGTTTTAGTTACAAACTTTAAAGATAGTAAAAAAAGAGGAAGAGATATTATGCTTGTAATTGATTCAAGCGATTCTATGAGAGAGATGGGATTTGATATTAATGATCCTTATAAGAGTAAATTTGATGTGGTAAAAGAGGTGGTAAGTGAATTTATAGATAAAAGGAAAAATGATAGAATAGGTCTTATAAATTTTGCAAGTGTTGCGTTTATTGCTTCTCCTTTAACTTTTGAAAAAAAGTTTTTAAAAGAGATTATAAAGATGCAGCGCCTTGGAATAGCTGGAATTAGAACAGCTATAAATGATGCACTTCTTCAAGCTTATAAACTTTTACAAAAGAGTAAAGCAAAAAGTAAAGTTGTAATTTTACTTACTGATGGAATGGATAATATGAGTAGAATCTCTTTTGAAGAGATTAAAGATTTAATTTCTAAAAGTGATATAAAGCTATATACAATAGGAATTGGAGGATATGGAGATTTTGATCCTCAATATCTAAAAGCATTAGCTAAAGCTGGAAAAGGAAAATTTTATTGGGCAGCAAATAAGAAAGATTTAGAAAAGATCTATTCAGAGATAGATAAATTAGAGACATCAAAGATAAAGGCAAAAAGTTATAAAAATGTAAAATATCTATATATCTATCCTCTCTTTATAGCCATTTTAGCCCTTCTTTTATATCTTTATTATAGAACATCAAAAGGGGTTGTATGAGTTTTGAATACCCATATCTATTTTGGATTTTAATAGTTCCATTTTTGATATTTGCATTTTTAATATTGACAAATAAAGAGAGCGTAGAGAGAGTCTTTTCCAAAGATATATTAGAGAGATTAAGTGTAGATAGGGGAGGTCTTCCAAATAGATTAAGATCTCTAATAATGCTTAGTGCAATTTTCTTTGATGTCTCTAAT
>JAADEA010000019.1 GCA_013153675.1 Campylobacterota bacterium | reverse complement strand
AAAGGTAATTTATATTTTACCAACTTAAAACTTTCACCCTCCATAAATGGGACAAAAATCTCAACTTTTTCCATTCTTAATCTCTTAATTAACCAATTAATATCAACTTCACTCTTTAAAGGAATATATAACATTACCTTTTTATATCCCTTTTGCTTTATATATTTATATAGATAATAATTGAGCTCTTTTTTTAATCTAAAAGGTAAGTTATAATCTCTTAACAACTCTAAAGCTTCTTTTCTAAAACGACTCTTTTTATCCATTTTAAATTCCAAAAAATGTTATAATCAGCCTACATTTTAACATAAAAGGAATATATATGTTTAACTTCCTTAAAAAGGCATTTAAAAGAGAAGAAAAAAGAGAGATAATTGAAAAGGATGAGTTAGAAGATCTTTTATTAGAAGCTGATGTAAATTATGAATTGGTAGAAAAAATTCTTGATACTCTTCCAGAAAAGATTAAAAAAGTCCATCTTTATAATTCATTAATAGATATTTTTAATTATAAAGCAAATTGGATAGATCCAAATGAATACTCTCCTTTTGTAGAGATGATTATTGGAGTAAATGGAGCTGGTAAAACAACAACTATTGCAAAATTGGCAAATTTGTATAAAAAAGAGAATAAAAGCGTTATGTTAGTAGCAGCAGATACTTTTAGAGCTGCTGCAATTGAGCAATTAAGCAAATGGGCTCAAAAACTCAACATACCCATTGTAGCTACTAAACAAGGTCATGATCCATCAGGTATTATATTTGATGGAATAAAATCAGCAATTGCAAAAGGTATAGATAGAGTATTAATAGATACAGCAGGAAGATTACACACTCAGCACAATTTAGCAAAAGAGCTTGAAAAAATGGTTAGAGTAGCCAACAAAGCTCTACCTAATGCTCCCCATAGAAAGATGTTAATTATTGATGGAACTCAAGGAAGCTCAGCGATTAACCAAGCAAAAAAGTTTAATGAAATGATAGGAGTAGATGGAATTATTATTACAAAATTAGATGGAACGGCAAAAGGGGGAGCCATTTTATCAATTGCTCATGAATTAAAAATGCCAATTTATTATATAGGAATAGGTGAAAAAGAGGATGATTTAATTAGATTTAGAGCAAATGAATATGTAGAATCTATTGTAAATGAGATATTTAAATAGAGTCTAAAGATGAACCAAAAAAAACCTCTTGCAATGGATATAAAAAACTTTTCTTTTACTTATGCCAACTCCTCTTCTCCTACTATCAAAGATCTCTCTCTTCCAATTTATAAAAGAGAGATTACTGCTCTAATTGGTCCAAGTGGATCTGGCAAATCTACACTTCTTAGATCTTTAAACAGAATTCATGATCTTTATATAGGAAATAGTTATAAAGGAGAGATAAATTTATATAACAAAAATGGAACAAAAGAGAATATTTTAGAATATAACCAAGAAGATCAACTAATAAAATTGAGGCAAAAAGTTGGAATGATTTTTCAAAAACCAACTCCATTTCCTCTTTCAATATATGAAAATATTGCATATGGATTAAAATTGAATAAAATAGATAATAAAGAAGAACTAAACAAAAGAGTAAAAAAAGCTCTTATAGATGTAGCACTATGGGAAGAGGTAAAAGATAGATTAAATAAGAGTGCACTTGAACTCTCTGGAGGTCAACAACAAAGATTATGTATAGCAAGAGCAATTGCTCTACAACCAGAAATTTTACTCTTTGATGAACCAACAAGCGCACTTGACCCAATATCTACAAAAGCAATTGAAGAGTTAATAAAAAAGTTAAAAGATAAAGTTAGCATAGTAATTGTAACTCATAATATGGATCAAGCAAAGAGAATTAGCGATTATATTGGCTTTTTAGATGCAGGAGAGTTAATAGAGTTTAATAGTGCCCAAAATATCTTTAAAGATCCCTCCTCTCCTTTTTTAAAAGAATATATTAAAGAGAAAGCTTAATCTAAGAGAATATTTAAGCTCCTCTTGTCCTTTTTAAAATAACACATCTTCTAATTGCTGCATCCTCCCCACCAAATCTTTTTACATAACTATTAAATCTATCAGCACCTATCATATTAATACACTCTTGTTTACTCATATTTGCATATGATGAGATAGGGGCACTACTATTTGAACTCTTCTCTTCTTTAATAGTTGGTTTATAATCTCCTCCACTCAAAGGAGTCTTTACGGTAGATTGAGGTCCAAGAAGTTCAGGATCATTTTCATTTGAGGCTAAAGAGTATGGCTCTGGTTTTAGCTGATATTTACCCTCCTTTTTTGAAGGTAAAGAGGCTGCAGCAGATTCAATAGTTGCATTTGCTTCCACAGTAGCATTCTCTTCTACTTTTTTAGGGGCTTTTTTAGAAAAGAAATTAAAAGCACTTGAACTACACCCACTAAATGTAATAAGACTCACAGTTAATAAAGCCATATATAGTCTCATTTTATATCCTTTAAAAACTATTACCTAAATTCTACTTGATATTTGTTAAATTTAGGGTAAAATCCCTTTTGAAAGGAGTAGTTAAATGATAAAAATTATTTTAAATGGAAAAGAGTATCAGCTAAAAGAGAATACAACATTAAAAGAGCTTATAAAAGAGCTCAAAATAGAAAACAAAGTAATGGCTGCTGCTGTTAATATGGAAATTGTAAAAAAAGAAAATTGGGATAGTTATATCTTAGCTCCAAATGATAAAGTAGAATTACTTCAATTTGTTGGAGGAGGTTAATTATCCTCCTCTTGTTTTTACAATAATTGTACATCTTTTAATAGCCATGGCTTCTCCAAATTTTTTCTCATACTCTTGAAATCTATCTTTTCCAATTAAAGATATACACTTACTTTTATCCATCACTTTGGAAGTTGAAGATGAAGCCAAGCTTTGGCTTTTTTTCATTTTTGTTTGATTTTGATCATCACTTTTAATAATCTTTTGAGGACCTAATAGTTCTGGATCTTTCTCATTTCTCTTTAGACTAAAAGGCTCTGGCTTTAATTTATAAGGCTTTTCTTTATATGTTCTTTTTGATCTTTTTTTATAACTTTTCTTCTCTTTTACTTTTTGTTCTTGAGATGCTGTATATTGAGCCCATTTTTTCCCTTTAGCCTCCTCTCTTGCTCTATCAAGTCTTGCTACTTCTGCTTGCTGTTGAGCAATATACTCTTGATAAGCCTTCTCTTGAGCACTTTGGCATCCAATTAAAAAAAGCGCATTTATTCCTATTATTAAACTAATTTCTCTTCTCATATTCCCTCTTTTAAAAATTTTTCTATAATTATGGCATATTGAGATTAAAAGATAAATTTATTTTTTTCTTTGACATATTATTATCACAGAGGCAATTGAGAATCCACCATCATGGGAAATAGAGAGTGAACTATCAATAATCCCAAATTTTTCCCTTATTCTCTGAGAAATATTAAAATAGGGTCTATTTTTACTATCTTTTTTTATCTCTATATCTAAAAAAGAGAGCTCATTTCCAATTCCAACACCAAGAGCTTTAGAAAAAGCCTCTTTAGCCGCCCAATATCCAGCAATTGTCTCTATCTTTTTAAAACTATTTTGCTCCTTTTTACTAAATACTCTATTTAAAAACCTCTCTTTAAATTTATCTTTTGACCTTTTTATCCTATCTATTACAATAATATCAATGCCACTTTTAATCTCTACATCCATTCTACAATCTTTTCTACACTATTTACCACATATCTTTTAATATCCAAATCTTCCAAAATATCATTTGGAACAATAGCCCTTTTAAATCCTTGAGTTTGAGCCTCCTTTAAACGGGGAAGAAGGTTTGATACCTCTCTAATTTCTCCTGTTAGACTAACTTCTCCTAAAAAAATAGTCTCTTTACTAATTTTTCTATTTCTAAAACTACTTAAAATTGCGGCAATTATGGCTAAGTCTGCAGCTGGCTCATTTATTTTTATACCTCCTGAGATATTAATAAATACATCATATCCTCCAAGAGGCAAATCAAGCCTCTTTTCTAAAAGAGCTAAAAGCATCGATAACCTATTATTATCAAATCCAGTAGAACTTCTTTTTGGATGAGAATAACTCTCTGCTACTAACGCTTGAACCTCTATTACTAAAGGTCTGCTTCCTTCCATTACCACTGTTAAAGCAGATCCAGGCTCTAAATGATTCTTGCTAAAAAAGCGGCTATTTGCACTCAACGCATCAATTAATCCCTCTCTTGTCATCTCAAAAATTCCAACTTCACTTGTAGAACCAAATCTATTTTTAAATCCTCTTAAAATTCTTATCTCTACTGAACTATCCCCTTCAAAATATAATACACTATCTACCATATGCTCTAAAACTCTTGGACCAGCAATTGACCCCTCTTTTGTAATATGTCCTATTATAAAGATTGGCAATTCCTTACTTTTTGCTACCCTCATTAGCTCAAATGTAGCAGCTCTAACTTGAGAAACCGACCCAGCAGCTGATGATATTTCACTTGAATATAATGTCTGAATAGAATCAATAATTACAAGTTTATAGTCCCCATTATATATCTCTTCTAAAATATTTTCCAAATTTATCTCAGATAAAAGATATAAATTTTTGCTTTTTGCATTTAATCTATTAGCTCTTAATTTAATTTGAGATAAGGACTCCTCTCCTGATACATATAAAACTCTATCTCCCCTATTTGCTATATTCCCAGCAACTTTTAAAAGCAAAGTAGACTTTCCAATACCAGGGCTCCCACCAATTAATGTTAAAGAGCCCGGAACAATTCCACCACCTAATACTAAATCAAGCTCTTTACTACCACTACTAAATCTCTCTACCTCTATTGACTCAACCTCTGTTATTGGAAGTGCCTTGCTCTTTTTAGTAACACTTGAACTTTTTTTAGTAAATTTTTGCTCTTCTTCTTTTAACTCGATAAAACTATCCCACTCCCCACATGATGGACATTTACCCATCCACCTTAAACTTTGAAAACCGCAAGCTTGACATTCATAAATTATCTTTTTTTTAGCCATTTAATAACCTATTAATCCATTTTTTTCACACTAATGCCATTTTTAAAACTCTTAATATTTCCATCTGAAGGATTATCGTGAAAAATTTCAAGATTTATGATACAATTATCTCACAAGGATGATAAGAGGAGGATTAATCTTGCGCTACCTTCATTTTATGGGATTATTGCTTGCATTCCCAATGTCTATTTTATATGGCTCTTTAAATGGGAAAATTGACAAAAACAATCTCTCCTTAAACTCTGTTAAGGAAGAGTTAAGCAAAATCAATATAAACGAAAATGTGGTATTATTGTGTCTATTGGTAGCTATCTCATTAATCCTCCTCTTTTTATTAATAAGAATTTTTAATCAAAAAAGAAAATTAGAGCACTCCTTAAAAAGTCATAAGATAAAAGAGCAAAGTCAAAATAAATTTTTAAGTGATATAAGCCAAAAAGTATATAAAGAGGCAAAAGAGTTAGATAAAGAAGAAAAACCAATTATCCAAAAGATAAAAGATGAAAATCCAACTAAATATGAAAAGATCAAAGAGTTAAAAGTTGCTCTATTAAAAAATTCAAAAGAACTTACCTATTTTTTAAAATTAAAGACAAATCGATTAGAGGCTAAATTACAAGATTTTAATTTAGAAGAGCTTCTAACTCAACTTGTAGATGAAATATATGAGCAACACCCAAAAAAGGAGTTAGATTTAATATTTATTATTGAACCAGAAATTCCTCAAAATTTAATTGGAGATCCTCAAAGAATATATACAATTTTACATACTCTAATAGAAAATGCAATTGAAGAATCTACAAATAATTCAAATGGAGAAATTGTAGTAGATATTAGACTATGTAAAGATCAAAAGAGCTCTTCAACACAAATTATTACTCTTTGTTTTAAAATAGCTACTCCTATATCAAAAGAGTTAAAAGAGGTAATAGAAAATAATTTTGAGCCATATTATGATGATAGTAAAAATAGATATATTGGAGTCCACCTATCTTTTGCAAAAGATTTATTAGATGGAATTAGTGGAGAGATATGGTTAGAAAAAGAAGATAAAAATCAATTTATTTCATTTAAAATTATTTATAGATTC
>JAADEA010000099.1 GCA_013153675.1 Campylobacterota bacterium | reverse complement strand
CTCCTCCTTTAAAAACAGCATAAGAGTTATTACAAGCAAAAGCAGGAAGGGCAATATAATTATCAAAGATCTCTCCTTGATGGAAATGCCCTTCTACTAAAATAAAATCTCTTTTAGCTCTCTTTTTTACCAAAGAATAAAAATTATCTATTTTCTTACATAGCCTCTTTTTTTGCTGTCTTTTATCTACTAACTTTAAAATTATATCTCCAAAGGGTTTTAATAGAAAAAGAGTAAATCTATTTCTTATTATTTTGCTATATAGCCAATAACTAAAAGAAAAGCTCTTATCTCCATGAGAGAGTAGAAATTTTTTATCATTATAATAAAATATTTGAGGTTGATTTTTAATAGAAAATAGCTCAACATTTTTAAAAAGCTTAGATAAATTAAAGTCATGATTTCCTTCAAAATAGAATATCTCACAATAAGGAGATAAAGAGTTAATTAACTCTATTAATTTTAAATTCTCTCTCTTAAAATTCTCATATCCTCCAATTAATATATCAAATATATCTCCCATTAAGAAAAGTTGAGGAGGAGGATTTCTCTTTAGAGCCTCTAAAAAAGAGAGCAACTCTTTTGATCTATTTGGATAGTGAGCATCAGCTATAAAGATAGCTTTATCTTTTAAGACTCTATTCAAAAGCTCCCCTATGGCATATAGGCAATTTGTGGCAACCCGAGCCCCTCATCAAATCCATACATTAAATTGGCACAAGCTACTCCATTTGAAGCTGTCCCTCTAACTAAATTATCAATTGCACTTGATATAAATAGAGTCTTTTTCTTTTTAGTTGCAAAAATATCACAAAAATGAGTACCTGCTACACTCTTTACATCAACTGCCCTATCTCTTACTCTAACAAATCTCTCATCTTTATATCTTTTTTGTAAAACCTCAAAAGGATTAATATCTTCTTTTAATATACCATATATACTTACAAGCTCTCCTCTTGTAATTGGAATTAGATGAGGTACAAAATTTATATCAAACTCTTTTTTGCTCAAATAGAAAACTTTCTCTTTTATCTCTGGCTCATGGCGATGAATTAGTGGATTATATGCAAATATATTCTCATTTATAGTTACAAAATGGGTGGTAGTAGATAATTTCCTACCAGCTCCACTCACACCACTTTTAGCATCTATAATAATAGGAAAAGAGTTATCTAAATAATCAACAAATGGCAAAAGAGCAAGTAAAGTAGCAGTAGGATAACATCCTGGCAATGCTACTAATTTAGCACTTTTAATCTCTTCTTTAAAATACTCAACCAGCCCATATATAGCAATATCTAAATTATTACTATCAATATGTTTTGAGTAATACTTTTCATAATTTTCTAAAGATAATCTATAATCAGCAGAGAGATCAATTACTCTTTTATTATCTTTTAATAGCTCTTTTGCCCACTCCATTGAACTTTTATGAGGAAGAGCTAAAAAAATTAAATCAACCTCTTTTGATAACTTTGATGGTTCACAATATCCAACCTCTATATCAAATACCTTATCAAACATAGGATGGATATTTGATAGAGTCTCTCTCTCTTCTTCTTTAATAACTAACTTTTTAATATTAAAATAGGGATGATTATATAATATCTTAATTAGCTCTAATGCTCCAAAGCCTTTAGCACCAACAATTGCTACATCAATTAATTGGCTCATATCTAATCTCTTCTATATCAAAATAGTGAACTCCATCTGGCAATTTAATTTCTACCTCATCTCCTTCTTCTTTTCCAAGAAGAGCCTTTGCCATTGGAGACTCAATTGAAATTAGCCCTTTTGATGGGTCAGATTCATGCACTCCTACAATTGTATATTTAAGCTCTTCATCACTATCTTGATCTATTAATATTACAGTTGATCCAAAACTTACTCTATTGTGGGGCAATTTTGAAGGATCTATAATATTTGCTCTTCCAATAATATCTGTTAACTCTTTAATTCTTGCCTCAATTAAACCTTGTTTCTCTTTTGCTGCATGATATTCAGCATTCTCTTTTAAATCTCCAAGAGCTCTTGCCTCATCTATAATTTTAGCAATTTTTGGTCTCTCTTTTTTAAGCTCTTCTAATTCTGCTACCAATTTTTTATAAGTACTCTCAAGCATTGGAACTTTTTCCACCTACAATCCTTCTTGTAAATTTTTTTGAGTATTATAACGAAAATTAAAACCTTTTTAAGGAGCCTATTTGAAAAAAAAGATATTAATAACCAATGATGATGGATTTGAATCACCAGGTCTAAAGGCTTTAATTGAAGCTCTAAAACCTTTTGGTGAGATATATATAGTAGCCCCAACTATTGAAAAATCTGCTTGTGGTCACTCCCTAACTCTTAGTAGACCACTTAGATTTATAGAGATAGATAAGAATTTTTACAAATTAGATGATGGCACTCCAAGTGATTGTATATTTTTAGCCCTTAATAAACTATTTAAAGATAACAAACCAGATTTAGTAGTATCTGGAATAAATATTGGTGCAAATATGGGAGAGGATATTACATATTCAGGAACAGTAGCAGCAGCAATGGAAGGGGTTTTACAAGGAGTGCCATCAATTGCTATATCTCAAGTATGTAGAGGCTATTGCAAAGATATATTAAAATTAGAGTTTAAATTGGCAAAAGAGGCAGTTGCTAAAATTGTAGATAAGATCTTTAAAAATGGTTTTCCTCTACAAAGCAGAGAACTTTTAAATATAAATATTCCACCAGTTGAACCAAGAGAGTGTAAAGGATATAAAATCACCCATGCTGGAAGAAGAGTATATGGAAATGATGCTCAAGTTCATATAAATCCAAGAGGAATTGAATATTATTGGATTGGTCTTCCAAAATTAGATTGGCACAGCCACCATATAGATGGAAATATCTTAAGTGATTTTGAAGCAATTAAAGAAAATTTTATCTCAATTACCCCTATTATGCTTGATTTAACCGCATATAAAAGATTAGATACTCTAAAAAGTTGGTTAGATGAGACATAAAAGATGTCAAGAGCTATTTGGAATAGAGAATTTTAATAAATTTAGAGAGTTTAAAATATTAATTATTGGAGTGGGAGGAGTTGGAAGTTATGCACTTGATTGTCTATATAGAAGTGGGATAGAGAATATTACAATTATAGATTATGATAGATATGAAGAGAGTAATTTAAATAGACAAATTGGAGCCAATGGAGCAATTGGAAGATTAAAAACAGAAAGATTAAAAGAACTATACCCAAAAATTGAAACAATTAACAAAAAAGTAGATAAAGAGTGGGTTAGAGATTTTGATTTTAATCCTTTTGATATTATAATAGATGCTTGTGATATGGTAGATGTAAAAGTAGAAATAGCCATAAAAGAGCCTAAAAAGCTATTAATGTCTCTTGGTTCTGCAAAAAGATATGATGCCTCAAAAATTGAGGTAACTAATATTTGGAATACATATAATGATCCCTTAGCAAAAAAGATAAGAGAGAGATTAAAAAAGAGAAATTTCAAAAAAAAGATAAAAGTAGTTTTTTCAAAAGAGGAACCAAAAACTACCACTATGGGCTCATTTGTAGGAGTAACAGGAAGCTTTGGTCTCTTTTTATGCTCTGAGGCTATAAAGATGATTTTAGATAAAATTACAAAAAAAAGGATAGAAGATGAAAGTATTACTAATTAAAGATGTAAAAAATTTAGGAAAAGCAGGAGATATTAAAGAGGTAAAAGATGGATATGGAAGAAACTTTTTAATTGCAAAAGGATATGCAAAACTTGCTACAAAAGAGGTAATAGAAGCTTTTAAAAAAGAACAAGAAAAGCTTAAAGCAAAAGAGGAAGAAGAGATAGCACTATTAAAAAGCTATAAAGAAAAGCTTGAGAGTAAAGAGCTTACTATTCAAAAGAAAAAAGCCCCTATGGGTATAAAAGGTTCTGTTACAAATAGCGATATTGCAAATGCTATTAAAGAGCAATTAGGCATTGATATAGATAAAAAACATATAGAATTAAAAAAAGCTATTAAAAGTGAGGGATTATTTCACGTAGATGTAAAATTGGGACATGGAATTCATGCAGATTTAAAAGTAAATGTAGTTGGAGTTGATTAATGTTTAAAGCAACTACAATTTTAGCCTATAGAACTCCAACTCATGCAGTAATTGGAGGAGATGGGCAAGTCACCTTTGGAAATACTATTTTAAAGGGAAATGCAACAAAAATTAGAAGATTATATAACCAAGAGATATTAGCGGGATTTGCTGGAAGCACAGCTGATGCTTTTACCCTTTTTGATATGTTTGAGGGGATTTTAAAAGATAAAAATGGAAATTTAATCAGATCTGTAATTGAATTTTCAAAGAGTTGGAGAAAAGATAAGTATCTAAGACAACTTGAAGCAATGATGCTTGTATTAAATTTAGAAAATATATTTATTTTAAGTGGTACAGGAGATGTGGTAGAGCCTGAAGATGGCAAAATAGCTGCTATTGGAAGCGGAGGAAATTTTGCCCTCTCTGCTGCAAGAGCACTAAGTAGATTTAGTTCTCTTGATCCATTAACTTTGGTAAAAGAGAGCTTAAAAATTGCTGGTGAGCTTTGTATCTATACAAATGAAAATATTAAGACTTTAGAGATAAAAGGAAGCAAAGAGTGAGTGAGAATTTAACGCCAAAAGAGATAGTTGCATACTTAGATAAATATATTGTAGGACAAGATAGAGCAAAAAAGGTTATAGCAATTGCTCTTAGAAATAGATGGAGAAGAATGCAACTTGATGAGGAGATGAGACAAGAGGTAACTCCTAAAAATATCTTAATGATAGGAAGCACAGGAGTTGGAAAGACAGAGATTGCAAGAAGATTGGCAAAATTAATGAAATTGCCATTTATTAAAGTAGAAGCAAGCAAATTTACAGAAGTTGGATTTGTAGGAAGAGATGTAGAATCTATCATTAGAGATTTGGCAATTGAAGCTATCCATTTAGTAAAAGATGAGCTAACTCACAAATATTCTCAAAAAATTGGAGAATATATAGAAGAAAAAATTTTAAATAAACTTCTTCCTCCTCTTCCTTTTGGGGCAAGTGAAGAGAAAAAGATGGAGTATGAAAAATCAAAAGTAAAAATGTTGCAAAAATTAAGAAAAGGGGAACTTGATAATTTAAAAATTGAAATAGAATTGCCCCACCCTTCAATTGATATATCAAGTTATGGCAATGTACCACCAGAGATGGCAAATGTTCAAGAGTCTATCTTAAAAGTTTTAGGAGGTCTTGGAAAAAAAGGAAAAAAGAAAGAAGTTAGTATAAAAGAGGCAAAAAAACTTCTAAAACAAGAGGCATTAGAAAATCTAATTGATGAAGAGGAGATTAAAAAGTTAGCTCAAGATAGAGTTCAAAGTGGCGGAGTTGTATTTATAGATGAGATTGATAAAATTGCAACTCCAAGTAATACTACCTCAAGACAAGATCCAAGTAAAGAGGGAGTACAAAGAGATCTTTTACCAATTATTGAAGGCTCAATTGTAAATACAAAACTTGGTCCAATTAAGACAGATCATATACTATTTATAGCTGCAGGGGCATTTCATTTAAGCAAACCAAGCGATCTAATTCCAGAACTTCAAGGTAGATTCCCACTTAGAGTGGAATTAAACTCTTTAGATGAAGATGCTCTATATAAAATTTTAAAAGAGCCAAAAAATTCTCTAATTAAACAATACCAAGCCTTACTTAGCACTGAGGGGGTAACTTTAACATTTTTAGATGAAGCTATTAGAGCAATTGCTAAATATAGTGCTTTAGCAAACCAAAAAAGTGAAGATATAGGAGCAAGAAGACTTCACACTGTACTCGAAAAGCTTTTAGAAGATATTAGTTTTGATGCTCCTTCTCATAAAGGCAAAGAGATTATAATAGATGAAAAGATGGTAAAAGAAAAATTAGAAGATATTGTAGAGAGTGAAGATTTAACTAAATATATCTTATAAGCTCCTTTAGGGCATTTAGCCCTTTTTAGACCACTATCAAATATCAATAACCAACATATAAGTTACAAAAATTCCTTTTTCTTTCTCCTTTTTAAAAAGTGTAGAGTATCACTTGACACTCTCTAAAAAACTTAGCTACAATGTCAAAAAGAGCTAAAAAGGTTAAAAGATGTCTTTGAAAATGA
>JAADEA010000041.1 GCA_013153675.1 Campylobacterota bacterium | reverse complement strand
AAGTCCATATCTAACTTCTCTAAGATATACATTATATCCCTTTGATTCAAAATACTCTATAAACTTTTGAAGATCTTTATAATCATTTTCTCTATCAAAATAGAATATATTCTTTTTTGGTAACTCCTCTTCTATTTTAGATATATCTACTACTTTTGGTTTTCCATCGAGGGTTGTTCTTGCCAATTTCAATTTCATCAAAGTCCCTTTGTAAAAGTTTGCATAATTTTACTTTATTTTTAGTAAAGGTTCTATTAGATAAAATATTACACTTCAAAAAGCAGAAATCCCTAAACTCTCATTTCCAATTATAAAAGGAGCTTCTGCTTCTAAAAAAGATGCAAAGGAACTATTGTCGTGGAGAGAATTTTAAATATATTAGAGGCTTTGGCAAATGAGAAAAATCTTCCATATGAGGCTGTAGTTGATGCCTTTAAGATTGCTTTGATTAATACAGCAAAAAGATTAGAGGGAAGAGATTGTAAATTTGATGTAGAGGTAGATTCCCAAAAGCAAAAATATTATCTCTATAAAGTGATGAAGGTAGTTGCAGATGATGATCCTCTCTTAGAAGAAGCACCGTGTAGATATATATCTTTAAGTGAGGCAAAAGAGTATGGAGATGATGTAGAAATTGGTGATGAGATAAGAAGTGAGATTGTTTTAGAAGATTATGGAAGAACAGCAGCTGCTAATTTATATAATGAGTTAGAGTATCATATTCAAAGAAAGATAGAACAAAGCCTCTTTAAAAAATATAAAGAGAAAGTTGGCAAGATTATTTTTGGTACGGTAGCAAGAGTAGATGATGAAGAGAATACTTATGTTGAAATTGGGGAATTAAAAGGAATATTAGAGAGAAAAAATAGAATTAAAGGGGAAAAGTTTAAGAGTGGAGATGCTATTAAAGCTCTTTTGAAAAATATTAAAATAGATAAAAAAGATGGAATGATATTAGAACTATCAAGAACATCTCCAAGATTTTTAGAAGAACTATTAAAAAAAGAGGTTCCAGAGATTGAAGATGGAAGTGTAGAGATAGTGGCATCTGCAAGAATTCCAGGGGATAGAGCCAAAGTTGCTCTAAAGAGTAATAAAGAAAATATTGATCCAGTAGGAGCAGCAGTAGGACAAAAGGGAGTTAGGGTAAATGCTGTAAGTAGAGAGTTAAATGGAGAGAGTATTGATTGTATAGAATATTCACCAGTAGCTGAAGTTTATGTTAGTAGAGCTTTAGCACCAGCAGTAGTTAAGAGTGTGACTATTAAAAAAGGTGAAGATGGAGAAGATGTAGCCCATGTTAGTGTAACAAAAGATCAAAAAGCAAAAGCAATTGGTAAAAATGGCGTAAATATTCGTCTTGCTTCTATGTTAACTAAATATAAAATAGAGTTAGAAGAGGTAGAGGGAGAATCGGCTCAAAAAGAAGAGAGTAAGAGCAAAGATATTTCAGCATTAGAGAGTCTATTTAAATTTTAATTAATATAAAAAATAGTATAATTGCACCCCCTTATAGGCGCACCCGTAGCTCAGCTGGATAGAGCATCTGATTGCGGTTCAGAAGGTCTCAGGTTCGAATCCTGACGGGTGTGCCATCTCCTTTGATTTATTAAAAATAAGTTAGCTATAATTCTTAAGTTACTCCCAAAAATTTAAGGTTTATATATGAAAATATTACTTTTAACCCAAAATAATACAGTTGCAAGTTTAGTAAAATTAACTATTGATACAATAGAAGATGCTAATATAGATATAGTTTCAGATATAGATGATATCTCTAAAGATTGTTATGATGTTTTATTAGTAGATGATACTTTTTTAAATTTAAATGAGGTATTAAAAGAGATAAAAGATAAATTAATTATAAAAGAGACTATATTGCTTGGTAAAGGAGATGCGGTGGTTAAAGAAGCAGTAGATAAGGTGTTAAATAAACCATTCTTGCCAAGAGAGTTAGAAGCTCTATTAGAAAAGAGCTCTATATTAGAATCAGAAGCAGAAGAGGAAATTGAAAATTTATATGAAGAGCCAAAATCTTTTGCCTTAGATGCTAAAGAGATTATGCAAATAAAGGCTCTAATGGATGATGATATGTTTGAAAAGAGGAAAGAGGTTGAAGAAGATTCATTAAATAAAGAGAGTATAGATTTTGAGAGATTTATTGAGATGATAAATAGCCTAAAGAGCAAAAAGCTAAAAAAGCTTTTAAAAGGAGCTAAAATTAAAATAGAAATAGAGTTTCCAAAGGAAAATGAGTGAGAGGTTCATTGTTAGTATTATCAGGACCAAGTGGGGCGGGGAAGAGCACAATTATTGAAGAGGCTTCAAAAAAGATAGGGAAATTTTACTTTTCAATCTCTTATACTACAAGAGAGCCAAGAGAGGGGGAAGTAGATGGGGTGGATTACCACTTTATCTCTATTGATGAGTTTGAAAAAGGAATTAGAGAGGGAAGATTTTTAGAGTATGCAAAGGTACATAATAATTATTATGGTACATCAAAAGATGAAGTAATAAAAGCTTTAAATAGAGGAGAATTGGTTATATTTGATATTGATGTTCAAGGACATAGAGAGCTTAGAAAAAAATTGGGGGATTTACTTGTTAGTATTTTTATTACGCCTCCTACTTTAAAAGATCTAAAAGCAAGACTCCTAAAAAGAGGAAGTGATAAGATAGATGTAATTAATAAAAGATTAGAGAATGCAAAAGAGGAGATAAAAGCAATTGGTGAATATGATTTTGTCATTATAAATGATGATTTAAAAAAAGCCATAGATCAATTTATATCAATAGCTAATGCTTCAAGATGTAAATTATCTATAAAAGAGAGAGAAGATTTAATTAAGCAGTGGTTATAAAATAAAGATTTTTCCCTCTTTTATCCAATTCTTTATTAATTTGGAGTATAATTTAGCAAATTTTATGAAAGGATAGGGATGTTTCATATGCCAGGCGGATGGGAGTTAATATTAATAGTAGTAGTTATCTTATTACTGTTTGGAGGTAAGAAGATTCCAGAACTTGCAAAGGGTATTGGTAAAGGGATTAAAGATTTTAAAAAGGCTATGAATGAAGATGAGGAGCCAAAAAAAGAGGTAAAAGAGATAGAGAAAAAAAGTAGTGCCACAGCTTCTAATGAGATAGAAGAGAAAGTTAAAGAAGATAAGGCATAAGAGTTTCAATGAAAATTAAAGAAGAGCTAAATAGCCTCTTTAATGAGGCTTTAGAGAAGATAGGTGCAACTAAGAGATTTGAGGTAAATGAGGCTACAAAGGTAGAGTTTGGAGATTATCAATTTAACGGCGCAATGCCCCTTGCTAAAGAGCTAAAAAAAAATCCAAGAGATATAGCTAAAGATATAATAGAAGCTATTCCTAAAAATAATATTATCTCCTCTTTAGAGATAGCAGGAGCTGGATTTATTAATATTAAAATATCCTCTACTTTTTTAGAAAAAGCTCAATTAAATATATTTAAAGATTCAAGAGCCTTTATCCCCAAAAAAGATCCAATTAGGGTGGTTGTAGATTATTCAAGTCCTAATATGGCTAAACAGATGCATGTAGGTCATTTAAGATCTACTATTATTGGAGATGCAATTGCTAATTTATTTGAATTTTTAGGTGATGATGTAATTAGGCAAAACCATATTGGAGATTGGGGTACCCAATTTGGAATGTTAATTGCCTATTTAGAGGAGATAAAAGAAGAAGATGCCTCTTTAGAAGATTTAGAAGAGTTTTATAAAATGGCTAAAGCTAAATTTGATAGTGATAGTGAGTTTGCAAAGAGGGCAAGAGAGTATGTAGTTAAGTTACAAAGGGGAGATAGCTATTGTAAAAAACTTTGGAAAAGATTTATTGATATCTCCCTTAGCCATTGCCAAGAGGTTTATGATAAATTAGATGTATCTTTATCTTTAGAGAATGTAAGAGGCGAGAGTAGCTATAATGATATGTTAGATGAAATAATAAAAGAGCTTGAGGAAAAGGGGCTTTTGGTAGAGAGTGAAGGGGCAAAGTGTGTCTTTATTGATGGATTTAAGGCTCCTTTAATTGTACAAAAGAAAGATGGGGGATATTTGTATGCAACTACTGATTTAGCCGCTATTAAATTTAGAGCAAAAGAGCTTGGAGCAAAAAGAATCTCATATGTGGTAGATGCAAGGCAGAGTGAGCATTTTAAAATGGTTTTTGCAGTGGCTAAAATGGCTAATTTTGTAGATGAAGATGTAAAATTGGAGCATATAAGTTTTGGAATGATGCTAAATAAGGATGGAAAGCCATTTAAAACAAGAGAAGGAGGGGTAGTTAAATTAGTTGATCTTTTAGATGAGGCTATAAAAAGGGCTAAAGAGACAATTAAAAATAGAGAAGAGTTAAGTGATGAAGAGCTTTTAAGAAGAGCACATATTATTGGAATAGGTGCTCTAAAATATGCTGATTTATCAATTAATAGAGAGTCAAATTATATTTTTGATTGGGATAAATTACTCTCTTTAGATGGAAATACATCTTTATATCAGCAATACGCTTATGCAAGAATTAGGTCCATTTTAAGAAACTTTGGTGAGATCAAAGATGAATTTAAGATTGAGAGTGAGATAGAAAGAAGGCTTGCTCTTAAGGTTGCCTCTTTTGAGGATATATTAATAAAAGCATATAAAGAGGCTATGCCAAATATAATAGCTAACTTTTTATATGAGTTAACTACCCTTTTTATGAGATTTTATGAAACTCATCCTATTTTAAAGGAAGAGGATAAAATAAAACAAAATTCAAGGGCACTTTTAGCAGCAAATGTGGCAAAGACAATAAAAATAGGTCTAAATATTTTAGGAATTGGAGTGCTTGAGAGAATATAATGATAAAAGTAGCTATTTTTATAGTTTTAAATTTAGCAATTATTGCATTTAGCTTTTATAAATCAAAAGATTTAAAAGAGACTCTTATTGCAGGAGCTATTTTGATCTATCTATTTGGAGTTGGGGCTTTGGGATTTGCTATTAGAGTTGTGCCCCTTTTTTTTATAATATTTTTAGTATCATTTATTTTAGCCTATTTGGCTTTTATAGCTTTTTTAGTTAGAAAAAAGATATATTGGTATTTATTAATTTTACCTCTTTTAGTAGTAGGTGGATTTTTTTTAATAGATTTTATTGATGGCTCAAGATATGAGAGCTAAGGAGCAATAGCTCCTCTATTGCATATCTTTTTCTTCTATTTCTAAATAAACTTTTTGTAGATGCTTTGGTGCCATAACTTTAAAATCATCCCATTTATGATAGCTTTTTAATTCATTTAACATCTCTTTTGCTACTTCATAACTCTCTTTATCTTCATTATATGCTTTTTGTGCATATTTTTTGAGAGTTTTTAAATAGTTTAAATATGGATTAATTACTTCATCCTTTTTACCACTTATTCCATGTCCAGGTACATAGATAGTAGCATTTGTAGTTTTTTTAATTTTCTCTAAAAGGTTAATATTTTCTAAAATTGATGAGCTGCTATCAAACATTCCAAGTCTGCCTTTCATTACATTATCGCCTAAAAAGATGGTATTGCTATTTATATGGTGGATAATAATATCGCTATTTGTATGAGCACTCTTTGGGTGGGTTATTTTGAATTTTTCTCCATCAATTTCTATAATTTCATTATCTTTTATAGGTGTGTTTGGAAAAGCAAATGGCTTTGTTCCTTTTAGATTATGTGTAAGCTTTTTTAAAATATTATACCACTTAATTGCTTCTTTGTCTTTGACCTCTTTAATCATTTGGGGATGTGCATATATTTTTACCTTTGGATATTTTTTTAAAAAGGCTATATTTGCAAACCAGTGATCTCCATGTTTATGTGTATTAAATATTGCTAAAACTGGCTTTTTATTAATTTTTTCAATCTCTTTTAATACCTCTTTTCCTATATTGTAATTCCCACCAGGATCTATTACAATAAGACCTTTTTTAGACTCAATAAAAGCAGGATTATTCATAAAACCTCTATTTTCAATAGATGGCTTCATAATTGGACCATGCATAATATATACATTTTTATTTAAATGTTTAAATTCAAAATTTCCTAACTTTCCAAGTTCAAAACCATAGCCAAAGGTTATGGCTATAATAAGTGATAAAAATTTTTTCATTTCTCCTCCTTTGCTTTAAAATTTGTTTATTGTTAAATATTAATAAAAATAATATCA
>JAADEA010000046.1 GCA_013153675.1 Campylobacterota bacterium | reverse complement strand
ACAAGCTTCTCATACTCTTTTTTAACCACTTCTAGCCTCTTTTGAAACTCTAAAGGCTCAACCTTATAGCTCTTAGGAAATGTAATAATAGTAGGTCTATAATCTACTCCAAAAGGGTAAAGTCTTAAAAATTCAATTGACTCTTTTAATAGAGAAATAGCCTCTTTAATAGGAATATCTGGATATAAATTCCCACCAGCATGGAGATGACAAAATGGAGGTCCAGATATTAAAGAGGAGTTCTTTTCAAATAGAGTTATCTCTTCATCTAATAACAACGCGGTTGTAGTGGCTGCAATTCCACCACCTATTATCGCAACTTTTCCCATAATTATACCCCTTTTTTGCCTATCTTTTACACAAAAAAGGCTTAAAAAATGACATATTTTTTGGATATTTTGTGAAGTTTTAGAAATTAATCATCCACTGCAGACTAAAACTATTCTTATAAAACGCAAGAAGAAGCTTCTAAGACTCTTGACACCTTTTACACACACCATATATATAGAGCTCTTTTTGAGAGTTTGGAAAATCTTTCTCAATCTCCTCTTTAATAATAGGACTAAACTCAATATCTTCTATCTCTCCACACTTTTGACAAATAAAGTGGGCATGAGGCTCTTTTGTTATCTCATATTTACTCTTTTGATGGCTACAAACTTGAGTCAAAATCTTCTCCTCTTGCAAAGCACTAATATTTTTATATATGGTAGCTAGTGAGATAGAGGGAAAAGACTCTTTTATATTCTCATAAATCTCTTCAATACTCGCATGCCCTTGTTTTGCAATCTCTTTTAAAATGGCAAGTCTTTGAGGTGTAGTTTTGAGTCTAGAGCTATCTAAAATATGTTTTAAATCTTGCATAATATTTCCTTTAAACTTAAGACAAAATCATTTTATTGAAATTTTATCATATTTTAATAAATCTAAAAGCATTTTATTTCGTAGAGTTAAATGGAATTAAAATTAATAAATCAAAAACCTTTCAATTTACTAATTTTAACTCCCCCACAAAGGGGAAAAATGAGATATTAGCCTTTAAAAGCCTTCACCATAGCCTCAATTTCAGCCATATCATTCTCATCAATAATATCTTCTAATGTTACATATTTACCAACATTTCCAGTCATTGGCTCAATATCTGTATTTACTGGTAGAGTCTTTTTGCCAGGCTTCCAGTTTGCAGGACAAACCTCTCCAGTTTTATGAGCATGCTGATGAGCAATAATTTGGCGAACAAACTCTTTTACACTTCTTCCAACTGGCGGTGCTTGAACCTCTTCTGCAACAATTTGTCCCTCTGGGTTAATTAAAAATCTTCCTCTAAGAGCAAGACCAGCTCCTTCAATCATAACACCAAATTTTCTTGTAACCTCTCCTGTTGGGTCTGCTGCAATTGTTAATTTTAAATCTTTTAATAGCGGCTCAGTCTCTACAAATCTCTTATGAGAGAATTTTGTATCAGTTGAAACTGCTAAAACCTCAACTCCAAGCTCTTTTAAATATGGATAAGCTGCATTCATTGCTGCAATCTCAGTTGGACATACAAATGTAAAATCTGCTGGATAGAAACAAACTACACTCCATTTCCCCTCATAATCTTTGCTAGAAACCTCTGTATAGTGTCCAGTAGCTGCATCATAAGCTTCCATCTTAAAAGCTGGCATATGCTTTAAAACCAATACTCCCTCTTGAGTCTTTACTGCTTCTTCCACTTCGTTCTCCTTTTCTATTTTTTCTTCATTATTTGAAGTTGTCTCTTTATCGCATGCCATATGGCACCTCCGCTGTAAGTTGAGCTATAATCTTACTAAAAAAAAAGATATGTGTCAAGGAAAAAAACATCTAATTAATAAAATATATTATCTACTCCTCCAATTCTTCCATTATTTCAACTATCTCTCCTCTATCTATATTATGGCTCTTACTTTTATATACATTTTCTTCTAACTTTTCTAAAATCTCTTTCAACTCCTCTAGATTTGAGTATGGCAATAAGATATCTAAAAGCTCCTTATCGCTCTTTGCTCTTTTTATCTTTTTAATAATAGGAGTCTCCTTCTTTGGCTCTTCAACTCTTTGATAGAATAAAACAGCTCCAACTCCCAACCCAAATCCAACTATTAAAAAGAGATATTTTAAATAAGATTTCTCCTCTTTATATATAACTTTTACCTCTTTACTCTTTTCCTCAACTGGAGCAGTAGATTTAACAACCAAAGGTGTAGTTTGCAAATTACTACCTCCAACCACCTCAATATCAATTGGTTTAGTCTTTTTAGTAACTACCTTTTTTAATGATTTACTAAAATATTTAAACTCAATTGGTGGAATTGTATAGTTTCTATCAGCAATTATGGCAAACTTTTGAATAAACTCTCCTTCAATCTCTCCACTTACAAATCTCTTTTTAATTTGGGGTTCATCACTATAAACAACCGCATTAGGAATCTCTAAATCAAACTTTTTTATATCATCAATATTCCCAACCCCTTTAATTTTTAAGATAAAATTTACTGGCTTATTTGCCTGCACCCGTTTTTTATCAACCTCTCCACTTATCTCAAAATCTCCATAAACCTCCAAATTTTCTGGAAGAGGCTTAACATTAAACTCAATAACATTTGAATATATCTTCTCCCACACATAATTTTCAAATAAAATATCTAAAAAATCATTCATAAATGGGTCTTGCGTCTTAACTGCCTTAGCAACGCTAACAACCACTGGACCAAGCTTTAACTTGCCACTCTTTTGAGGAAAAAAGACAAACTTATAGTGCTGCGTAATATATCCATTCTCCACTCTTTTTATAGGATTTCCAATCTGCTCATACCAAAAGTTTGTCGCCTTAAAATCATCAACCCTTAAATCTCTAATATTACTATTTCTTTTAAATTTTAAAATCAAATCAACCTCAACCCCTTCCCCTAAATATATATCCTTTTTAGCAGCTTTTAAAATAACCTCTGCATCCTTAGAAGGAAGAGATTTTGGCTTAGACTTTACAACCTTAATATCAATAGGAGCACTTTGATACTCTTTATTATCAACCACAATCTTAAAGCTTGGAATTGTGATATTCTTATCAACTCTAAAACTATACTTTCTAGTTATCTTCTTACTCGCTCCTCCCATCCCATTAATTACCATTCTAGTAGAGCTAGAGCGAGACTCAATGGGATAGCCTTCAATATCATCAATAACTGGAAATCTAACTCTATCCCCTATTGCTTCAATCTCTAAAGTAATCTTCTCATTTGGATATACCTCTTTCTTATCAACTCTCACACTCACATTTGCTAAAAGTAAGATTGGTAAAAGTATTAAAAAAGCTATTCTACCAAGGCTTAAGTTCTTCATCTCTTTTGCTCCCTTTTGTATTTAGTGGCAATAAAAGAGTATTAATTCCTCTTTTTTCAAGCATTTTATTATATTTTCTAAGCTCCATATCACTAATTGGCTCCTCTTTTAACTTGCTCTCATGAGGTTGTGGAGCCTTTTCTTTGCTATTTTTATCCTCTTTTTTCTCTTCTTTTTTATCTCTTTGGCTATTTTGATTTGGTTTACTATCTTGCTTTTTATTCTCTTTGCTATCTTTATTTTGCTTATCTTGCTTATCTTCTTTATTTTCATTTTTCTTATTATTATCTTTGTTTCTATTTTCTTGATTTTGTTTATTATCTTTTTTATCCTCTTGTTTTTGATTTTGTTGATTTTTATTATCTTTGTTTTTCTTCTGCTTATTTTTATTTTGCTTTTTTTGCTGCTCTTTTAGCTTCTTTAAAAGCTCTAAATTAAAGCGTGTATCATTATCCTCTTTTATCTTTAGCGCACTCTCATACGCCTTTATCGCCTCATCAATCTTTTTTGATTTTGCCAAAGCATTTCCAAGATTATGAAGCGCTTTAAACTCAAGCTCTTTATTTGTGCTATTAATCTCTTTATATAGCTTTATTGCCTTTTGATACTCTTTTGCTCTATAATAACTATTTGCCAAATTATATTTTATATTATTATCTTTCTTTTCAACCTCTTCATAAAGTTTTATTGAGCTATTAAAATCGCCCCTATTAAAAGCCTCTTGTGCATCTTTTATCTTAAAAAAATCAAAAACTCCCCCATGCAAGGGAAGCAAAAAGATAATTAATAAAAATATTCTCACTTTTTTCTCCTTGGAAGTGATGAGATTGCTACTAAAAATAGCACTATTGCAATAAGGAGCGGATAATAAAATAGCTCCTTTTTATCTTTTATTGTAATATCTTTTGAGGCTTTTGCTTTAAACTTTTGCTTTATTAATGATGCAAGAGTTTTGATATCTTCATTATTTAAACTATATTTAACAAATGCTCCACCACTTTCTATTGCCAGCTTTGCAATTGCCTCATTTAGCTTTGTTACAACAATATTTCCATCTCTATCTTTTAGCACTCCATTTTTATCTTTAATAACACTCCCCTTTGAGGTTGCAACCCCTAAAATAAAGAGTGCAATATTATTTGCTTTTGCATACTCAATCTCTTCTTTATAATCTTTTTTATCCCCACCATCAGTAAAGATTACTAAAATCTTTTGCTTTTTATTCTTTAGCATTTCATTGGTAACCTTTAGAGGCTCTAAGATATTAGTTCCTTTTAAAGAGATATAGCTAACATCTAAATTTTTTACCAAATATCTTAGAGTATAAAAATCGCTTGTAACTGGAGAGACCAAAAATGCTCTTGAGCTAAAGGCAATAACTCCAAATCTTGAATCTTTAAGCTCATCTAAAAGGTTAAAAAACTTTCGTTTGCTAAATTCCAATCTATTTGGATAAAGGTCAGTTGCAAACATCGATTTTGAGATATCAAAAGCAACCACAATATCTCTAAACTCCTCTTTTACCTTTATCT
Source organism: Campylobacterota bacterium (assembly GCA_013153675.1). The sequence continues at coordinate 1,378 of JAADEA010000046.1, read as the reverse complement.
CCCCTTTATTAACAATTGGTCTTGCAAGTGCAATAATTGCAAAAATCAAAGCTATATTTAATAAAACTACTCTAACTCTTTTGCTAAGCCCACTTCCTTTTTTTTCCATCAATTTCAAAATCTCTTTATTAAAATATCTCTCAAATGAGTCTTTATTCTTAATTGATAAAAAAAGCAATATAAAAGGAATAATAAGGGCTATTAAATATTGGCTATTTAAAAATTCCATTCTAATTTCCTTAGTTTAGTAAAACAGATTTTACTTATTTTAGCAATTTTAGTAAATTGCATTTTACTACTTCCTATAAACTAATATATAAATTATTAAAAAAACTATTCCAAGAGCCAAAAAGTATTGATAGTAATAGCTCTTTTTAATATATTTTGTAGCCTTAAACTCACTCTTTTCTAACCTATCAATCTCTTCATATATTCTTTGCAAATCTGCTTTTGAGTTTGCACTAAAAAATTTTCCGCCTGTCTCTTTTGCAATCTTTTTTAAAACTGCTCTATCATAATCTCCAATTCCAATGGTATAAACCTTTATTCCAAACTTTTTTGCAGTATTAATTGCAACTTCTAATGGCACTGAGTTGGTATTATCCATTCCATCAGTTAATAAGATTGCAATCTTATCTTTTGCTTTTGAGTTTTGAAAAACTCTTGTGCTAAGAAAAAGCGCCTCATATAAAGCAGTCCTTTGCTTTCCAGCAACCCCAACTTCAATCCTATCAAGCAAAGAGAGAATCGATTTTTTATCATAAGTTAGTGGCACTGCAACATATGCAAAATCTGCAAATATTGTTAAAGATAATTTATCATTTTTTCTTTTTTTAATAAAATCTTTTACAATCTCTTTTACAATTCCAAATTTATTATACTGCTGCATTGAGCCGCTTGCATCCAAAATAAGGCTAATCTCATACCCTTTTTGTTTATTAAAGATAATATCATCTTTTTTAATTGGAGAAGCAAGCGCAAATACCAGCATAAAAAAGGCTAAAAATCTAATAATACTCAAAAAATAGCCCCTTTTTGCTGTTATATTTTCTAATAGAGCAATATTTGGAAAAAAAAGCGACTTTAGCTTTGCTTTGCAATATTTAATACATAAAAAATAGATAATTAAAAGCAAAAATGCAACAGGATACTCAAATGTATAGCTCATATCTTCAACTCTTTAATAAAATTTTTTATCGATTTAATATCATCTTCCTCTAAAGTTGGAACCTCTTTTTTATATTTATACTTTTGCAGCCTATTAATAATCTCTTCTAATTTCTCTTGCTGCTCATTTGAGGCTAAAATTTTTGCATTAACGCTAAACTTATAGACTGCATCTTTGGTATTGCTAAAATCAAGCTCTTTTAGCTCTTTT